>CALKXO010000319.1 GCA_938003615.1 uncultured Pirellulaceae bacterium
ATGTTTGGGTAGACCAGGATTCCTGAAAAGATTTTCAAATTGGCTGTCTCGATAGTTCTGTGTTGGTCTCACCGAGGCCAGCCTTGAGTGACGATATCTTCAAGATTGATATCCGAGCTGGAACACTGTCTACGGTGTTTCCGCAGGGTACTGCAGTTGAATGGCTAGGGGCTGTATGACAAATCGAACTATGAATTTATCGGAATAGAAAACTCGACTACCTCCTTGTTGTCAAAAAGGCACAAGCCACAAGGAGGTAGCGATGAGCCGACATGATGTCACAGATGTAGAGTGGAAATCAATCCGAGTTTATTTGCCAACGGAGCGAAATGGAAAAACAAGGGTGGCCTTTGGTTTCGCATCGCATCGCAAGGCAAAGGCAAAGGTAAAGGTAAAGGTAATCGTAGAATCGCAACGAGAAATGCTGTCTCGATTCTTTGAATAATAGGCCAAGACCGAAACTTATCTTAAGTCAAAAGCTCTCCAACGATGCCGCTCGATTTATTCGATCCTAGCCAATTTGGATTTCCCGAAGGCTCGACTATCTACACCTGCAAACCTTCGGTTCGCAAAGCAATCATTGAAGCCCGTAACCGATTGCGAGAATCACAGGTTTTCATCCTGTTTTGGCAACGCATTCTAACAACGGATGGGGCAATCAGCTTGGTGGCAACATGGAAGCAAGCTTTGCTGCTGACAACTTCTCACCGAATCACCTTGCTCGATTGCGCGGCTGGCCGGTGATCCCTCATAGCCAACTCCATTGCTAGGCCGTATGAGACATCCTCAAACTGCGCCGGATACTCTGTCTCGTAGTCAAATGCGATCGTCGAGCCGGCTCCCTCCACCAGCGCGAGATATTCACCTCCCGCACTAAGTTTGTAGTTCGCGTGAAGTTCGTTGCCGGCTATGCCCCGATCTTTTCCTGACGCAAACACCAGCAACGACTGAGTCGCCTCCAACGTGGTCGACGGCAATGACCATTTTGTCAGATCCTGAGAGTCGTCGGTCAACGTCCAACCACGCAGGTCTACCGCTGCATCGCCAGCATTGTAGATCTCCAGCCCGTCTGATGAATCTCCGTCTTCGTCGAGCAATGCTCCATCATTTGACGCCATGAATTCCGAAATAATCAAGTTCGCGGCCAACAGTTGGCGTGGCTCCAGACTCTCGGAATACTAAGAAGGACCTGCCGAACGTTTCCTGCGCCGTCGTGACTTGGCCGATTTCTTCAATAGTGAACTGCATTGTAAAACAGCAGATTCAATTATTCTGGCCATGGCAAAGTCCCGAGGAGGGGTAATTGAAGCGGAAATTTCAACTGGTTCAAAATGGATGCTTGATTGACTGCAGTTGCAATCTACTTCGGCGTGATGCCAGCCACTGGAGAGAACGGCAATAAATGGTGAGATGTATGTCCAGAACGTTAACGACACCGTCCAAGTTGACATCGCCGAGCAGTACAGGAGTTTTCTTTTTGCGGTGCCACTGAGGACGACATTGTCAAGAAACAAATGGTGGCCGCCGGTGCCGATTCCACCAGTGAACGCGATCTGGGTGACTACGGATTCACCAACGGCAGGCGTACCAACCTGTCAATTGAGATGGAATAGGCCACTGGTAAAAGAAATCGCGGCCGAGACGAGTTATAAAAATTCGTCCCGCCACGATAATTGTTTTACTTCTGCAAAAGAATCTAGCACAAGCTAGACCTGTCGCTTACTTCCGACGAGCGATCATGCCGAAGCCAGCCAAGCCAATGACGATGGCGCGGGAACTCCGCTGAGCCGCTTGCGGCATCGCAAGAGCTGCAAACAAGGCCAGTAAAATAAGTTTTTTCATGTGCGTTGGTTTTGCCAAGCCACACTTACCTTTCGCGGCGCCCAAACGATATTGGGACCTGTATCAACGGGACCAGTTTACAGTTCCCAAACGAGAAATGCCGGTCGGTGCTCCGGCGGTGGCCTTCACCAACTGGGGTGAACTTCGAGGCTACGCTGGTATTCCGCAAGCAGGTCCTTTGACCGATGACCAAACCAAAGAGTTGATGCATGGCTACGCGGCCAGCGTTAGCTACTCCGATGCTCAAGTCGGCAGGCTGATGTCTGAAGTTGACAATCTCGGCCTGCGTGAAAACACGATCGTCGTCTTGTGGGGCGACCACGGGTACAAGGTCGGTGAAGACGGTTTGTGGTGCAAACATACGAATCTTGAGTTGGATACGCGCGTTCCGTTCATTGTTTCGGCTCCGGGATTCTCGAAAGGGACACGTTCGAAGTCACTCGTTGAAATGGTTGACATCTTTCCGACGCTCGCAAAATTAACGGGAGGTCAAATCCCCAAATCGTGTGACGGTAAGAGCCTTGACCCAATCTTGGATTCGCCCGAAGCAACAATCCGAAAATTAGCACTCAGCCAATACCCGCGTGGTTCGACGATGGGCTACAGCCTGCGCACCGATCGCTGGCGTTACACCCAGTGGGTTAACTCGAAAACCAAGAAAATTGTCGCAAGCGAGCTCTACGATCACCAAACGACTCAACAGCCCACCGAAAATCTGATCGCAAACGCGCAGCACACCAACGTTGTCGCGGAACTATCTCAGTTGCTCGACGGTCCCGGCAGAATCTCCAAAGTTTTGGCCAAAGATAAAGACACCTTTAAAAAGCGCAAACGCAGTGAGTAATCAAACGCAGTGAGTAATCGACTGCAGTGAGTAATCGACCGCAGTGAGTAATCGACCGCAGTGAGAAATCCAACGCAGTGAGTAACCCAGATTGCCCACCCGCCGCCCTAAATCAGGAATATGAAGATGCCATTTTACAACCAACATTCTTTCTGTTTGCTTTCCTTGGCATTCGTCTTTGTGTTGGCCACGGGCCTTGCGCAGGCCGAAGACACCATTGTGCCACCCTCTGGCGGGCAAGACGTTTTGACGTTCACGCCCGAGAGCGCGGTCAAGTTTCGTAAAAGCAATATCGAGGCGACCGCCAAGTGGGTTGCCGCCAAAAACATGTCGTTCGACACGGCCTATCAAGTCGATTCCGCGGTGCGATACAGCGACCCCAAAAATATGCGCGTCGTCGTTCCAATCGACAGAGCGTTCAAAAAAGGCGATGTGATGCTGCTGTCCTTCTGGATGCGCCGCCCTAAAGCTGGCGGGCAGCCGAATAACGTCTACCTCAACGTGCAGGCTGGAGCTAAAAAGCCCCGGTTCCAGTACAAGCTTGGCGCCTATCGTGCTTGGAAGCAGCACGTGCGTTCTTTTGTGGCTGCTACGGATTACGATCAGAAACAAAGCAACGTTACTTTTTCATTAGGCGAGGCGGGAACGACGGCTGAGATTGCTGAGCTAAAACTCATCAGCTACGGCGCGGACTACGACAAAAAATCGCTTCCCTATTCCACAATCCACTACAAAGGGCGTGAAGCGGACGCCCAGTGGCGGAAAGATGCGCTGGCTAGGATTGAAAAGATCCGCAAGGCGGAAATGACGGTCGAAGTTGTCGACACTAGCGGCAATCCCGTCCCCGACGCCAAAGTCAAAATTCAGATGCAGCGACATTCATTTGGGTTCGGCAACGTGGTCAACGCGCACCTGCTTGGCGGCGAGGAAGGC
>CALKXO010000320.1 GCA_938003615.1 uncultured Pirellulaceae bacterium
TGGCGGCCGATGATCAGGAGATTGCTGATGCAGTGATGGCATTTGGGGGAAAAGTTGAAATGACGGCAACCACCCATCAAAGCGGCACCGATCGCGCTGCGGAAGTTTCGGCGCGTCATCCTCAATTCGACATCGTCGTCAATGTACAAGGAGACGAACCTGAAATTCCGGGCGAAGCCATCGACATGGCGATACGGATGTTGACTGATGATCCAAAGGCAGTCGTTGCAACGCTTGCGACACCCATCGGCAGCAAGGATCTGCTAAATGACCCTGCTTGCGTCAAAGTCGTTATGGACGACCGGCAGCGCGCGCTCTACTTCAGCCGGTCACCAATTCCATGTGCCAAAGTTTGGAACGACGAATTGTTGCAAACCGACCCTCCGGTCTTTTTTCAGCACATTGGCCTGTATGCTTACCGCCGGGAATTTCTAGCGCAATATTCTTCGCTTAAGCGGTCCCCACTGGAAGAAATCGAGTCACTGGAGCAGTTGCGGATTCTGCAGGCTGGAGAAACTATTTCAGTCGGGCTAATCGGGCACCCGGTGGTAGGCATCGACACCGCAAAAGACTACGAACTGTTTGTCAGTCGGCAGAAGAACTGCTAAAATACACGATTAACAACTGGCGGGGCGATTTATCGTGTACTCTACATTTGTCGTCCGTTTATCTGCATCCGCATCTGTCGTGAAACATCTTTGATGACCAAACATATCTTTGTAACTGGTGGCGTCGTAAGTTCTTTAGGCAAAGGACTGACCAGTGCGTCGATTGGAATGCTGCTGGAGCGACGTGGGCTATCCGTTCGCATGCAAAAGCTGGATCCGTACATCAACGTCGATCCGGGAACCATGAGCCCTTATCAACATGGTGAAGTTTACGTGTTGGACGATGGCAGCGAGACTGATTTGGATCTCGGGCACTACGAGCGATTTACGAACAGCCCTTTGTCGCGGAAATCGAATTACACCACAGGTCAGATTTATCTGAGCGTGATTGAAAAAGAGCGTCGCGGTGAATTTTTGGGAAAGACGGTTCAGGTCATCCCGCACATCACCAACGAAATCAAACAGTGCATCCGAGGCATCGGCGGTGACGATGTCGACGTGGTCATCACCGAGATTGGTGGCACCGCTGGCGATATCGAGAGCCAGCCCTTTCTCGAAGCGATTCGCCAATTCTCCCAAGAGTACGGCAAAGAGAACTCGATGTTCATCCACCTGACACTGGTGCCGTACTTGAAAGTCGCTGGCGAGCTGAAAACCAAACCGACTCAACATTCCGTCGGACAGCTACGTCAGATTGGTATTCAACCGGATCTATTGATCTGTCGTACCGATCGAGAATTGCCCAACGAAGAGCGAGAGAAGATCGCCCTGTTTTGCAATTTGCCCAAAGAGAGCGTGATTGAAGAGCGTGACAAGGACTTTTCAATCTATGAAGTTCCCATCAGTCTACTAGACCACCGCTTGGATGAATTGTGTGCGAAGCGATTGGGATTGCCGTCGGGAACTCCTGAAATTGATGATTGGCGTGATTTATTGCATCGGTTGCGGAATCCGGAAACCGAAATCAGCATCGCGGTCGTCGGAAAGTATGCCGAACACAAAGACGCTTACAAGTCGATTTACGAGTCGATCGATCACGCGGGGATGGAGCACCACGCTCAGATTCGCATCGGTCGAATTCAGAGCGAGGACGTAGAACGCGAGGGGCCGGAACGTTTGTTGGCCGGGTACGATGGGATTCTGGTCCCGGGCGGGTTCGGAGAACGCGGGATCGAAGGTAAAGTCGAAGCGATTCGCTGGGCACGGGAGAAGAAGATTCCGTTTTTGGGGATTTGTTTGGGCATGCAGTGTGCCGTCATTGAATTTGCCCGCAACGTGGTCGGGCTCGAAGGCGCCAACTCGACAGAATTCGACAAAAACTCCAAGCATCCTGTGATCGCGCTGTTGGACGAACAACAAAACGTCACAGACAAAGGTGGCACCATGCGGTTGGGGGCTCAGATTTCTCAACTGAAACTTGGCACCAAAGCAATGGAGTGCTATGAAGCTGATGAAGTTAACGAACGTCATCGTCATCGTTATGAATTCAACAATTCCTATCGACAGCAACTCGAAGCCAATGGTTTGGTGATCGCCGCTACCAGCAAAGACGATTCGCTCGTTGAGATCGTTGAGGTCGATGATCATCCGTGGTTTGTTGCGGTTCAGTACCACCCTGAGTTCAAGTCAAAGCCGACTTGTGCTCATCGTTTATTCTCTGGATTTATCCAAGCGGCGACTGGCAAAAAGAGAAAAGAGCCGTCGTCTGAAGCAGCACCCATTCAATAGTAATGCTGACCAGCAGATTTTCTGTTGGTTCAATTCCCCAAAATAAAGAAGAAACAAAGTACCATGAGTGAAGAACCAAAGATCATTGTCGACGAAGACTGGAAAGACCAAGTTCAAAAGGAAAAAGAGCAACTGCGCGAGCAAGAGGGTGCGGCGCCAGATGCTGAAGAGACGCCCCCAAGCGGCCCCGGTGGACAAGGCGAAATCCCACCTGCTTCGATGCCGTTTCTGATCTCTATGCTCAGCTCTCAGGTCATGATGGCAATGGGATTTATCCCAGATCCATCTGGACAGCAACCACCGGTTGATTTGGCGATGGCCAAACACTTCATTGACTTGTTGGGCGTTCTGGAGGAGAAAACAGAAGGCAATCTTAACGAAGAAGAAAAGCAGATGCTGGCTGAAAGTCTGCATCAGTTTCGAATGGCATTTATGCAAATGTCGTCTCAGACTGCAACTGAGGGCGCGGAGCCTTCTGTTGAAGCCGCTTCGGATGGCCCAACGATTGAATTGCCGTAGTTGATGGATTTATGTGAGAAGCGATGGTCGTTGATCGCATCATTCTCTGAACCATTAACACCTACCTTATCGACTCTCATTAGGGTTTTCAAAAGAAGATGAGCCAAAGTAAGCGTCGAAGTTCGAGTCGGAAGCGAAAGCGGAAGCGGAAGTCCGAATCGGGTGCCGGATTTGGTAAGTCCGCATCGGGGTCGGGGAAAAGTAGCTTCATTGCGTTAGTGGCCGGAATGACGACCACTTTCGCTATAGCAATGTGGCTATACAGCGTTCTGTTCCTTGATCTGCCAGTGCGCAAACCTCGTCCGCAGGCGCCTGAGCCCACGTTGTTGGGGACGACCAGTCAGTTTGACTCCTTCCTCAAATCAGCATCGCCTGAGCAGTTAATCACGCGGCTGACGGATCAGCGAAACGAAATCAACAACGCGAAGACCCCGACCGAGCGTGCTTATCTGTTGGAAAAACAGATCGAGGTTGCCAAGCGTATCTCGCAATCCGAAATGCCTCGCGATGTCAAGGATTTTTCAACTCGGACGTTGTTGCGAAGTCGAAAGTCACTCTATGGGCTTCATGCACTTGGCAGCATTCCATCGCAGGCTAGTTCGGACAGCTTTAAAGCCTGCTTTGAGAAATATCTCAATGATACCAATCGCGAGATATACCGTGAGGCTCACATTTGCAGGTTGACCTTTGTGTTGTTCGAGGTAATCGGAGGCAAGCTTGAATCAAACGCATTCACGCAGGCGCTCGAGGAGACCTTGAAACGCTTTCCAAGCGATGAACTCGTCTTAGGATCGATCCGCAAACAGTTTGATGCGTGTATCGATAATGATGTTGAGACAGCCAAACGACTTGGGGAGGACTTGTTGCGTTCGGCTCCTGGCAAAGATCATCCAGCGGCAGATCTGTATTTGTATTTTTTGGATCGCTATTATCTCATTAAGGCGAACTACAACGATTTATACTTGAACCGTTACGCCAACGGGAAAGCTGGCCAGAGAGAATTGGAGAAGCAATCTATTGAGCTGCTAGAGCACGACGATTGTGGGTCGGTTGTGATTGTGGATGTCAACAAGGTGGCCAACTGGTTTGAAGGCCAACGTGATTCGTTGCCGGCCCAAAAGATATATCAGTCGATGATCGAATGTAGCGCGCGTCGGCCAGAATCCGAGATTGGAAAACTGCTGGAGACGCTTGGTAGCAACGGCCTGAAGCGGTTAGCGCAGATTGGTAAGCCATTTTCATTGGTCGGTGTGAAAAACTTGGCAAGTCCAATTGACGAACAGTTTTTTAAAAACCGAGTCGTCATGATTCTGTTTTACTCACCCACGGGCGGGGCGACTTCCGGTGAGTATCTCAAGCGGTTCATCGAGGTAGAAAACCACTTTTCAAATTACTCGGCTCCGGTAAAGGCGATCGCAGTTCCAGCCTTCGCCATCTCCCAGATGGATCTATTGACGATACAGAGGTCAAAATCGTCAACCGTTTTTTGCAATTGGGATGGTTCTGAGCAGCCCATTTTGTTGGAACGCTTCCCCGTCACTCAGGTGCCGTATCTACTGATACTCAATCACGAAGGAGTGATTTCGAGCGTCAATGTGCCCATTGAGGAATTTGAGCAGGAAGTTGATCTGCTGCTCGACAGGCGTTAGTTTCAACGCGAAACGCGCTTGTTACTGCCGCTGCTTAATCGGTCCGAGTTGTTTCGCCTGGCCTTTTGGGGGATGGCTTCAGCGGTTGCTTTTTTGATCCGGTATCGACGCGAAGGATAGCGTTTTGCGCGATGGCGTGCCGTTGTTGGCCAATGTTGATCTGGCACAACTGTTTAACCGCTTCAATAAATCGAGCCAACAGGCGACTTTGATAGCGATAGGGATTCCAACATAACGCTACGTTTCGCGATGGTTGATTCTCACTCATGCTTCGGTAGACGACCTTTCCATCAAGATCGATCGCGGAGGCCATTTTTGGGACGAAGGAAATACCATGGTCTAGCGCAACCAAGTGCTGGACTGTTGTTAGTTGATCGATACGTGATGTGGCGACGGGTTGGAATTTGTTCTCGTTGCAAAACGACTCGATGGAATCGACGAGGCAATGAGTGTCTCGCAAAAGAACAAACGGTTCATCCTTAAGGTCGTCTCCAGTCAAACGTGTTTTCTTGCAAAGGACGTTGTCCGACGAAAGCGCGAGCATTAGTTCTTCTTCGAACATGGATTCGATCGTCAGATACTTCGCGCTGGCCGGCAACGCTAAAATCCCCACGTCTACATCACCGTTGGAGCATCGTTTGAGGAGGTCTTCGGTCGTGTCCTCGCTAATGATGAAGTTTGCTTTTGGAAACTGTTCTTTCAGATTTTTGAGGATCGCGGGGACGAGGTATGGCGCAATTGTTGGAATGGCCGAAATGCAAATCCGCCCCTTTTCGCCGTCGTCGGTAATTTGTTTTTTTGCATCGTCAGCCAGTTGGAGGATTTTGTTGGCTTGGATATGCAGCAACTGTCCGGCTGGAGTCAGTCGGATTGAGCGCCCCTGCCGCTCGAACAATGGTTGGCCCAATTCCTTTTCCAGTTTGCCAATTTGCTGACTGAGTGCAGGTTGCGATACGGAGCAATCGCGAGCGGCCTTTGTAAAGCTCCGATGCTCTACAATCTTGCTGAAATACCTTAGCTGACCAAGATCCATTTCTGCCTCGAAAATTGAGGACGGGTTCCCGTTTGGCTTGGCAATGAGTCACAGCGCCATCGCAGTGGGAAACACAAAATACTTAGTGACATGAGTCACAGAGAGACAAGAGAAAGATCTTGGTCCAACACGCTTCGTTTTCGTTCTTGGACGGTCTCTTTTTCCAACGCCTTCCATTTGCATTATGGGGAGTACTGATGAGCAAAGCAAATTTTTATTCGGCCACTAGCACCGCTGGGAGAGATGTTTGTGGGGCGACTCACACATGCAGGACGTTCGGCGCACGAAAACAGCCGCTGAACGACATATTTCAGCGGCTATTTTTGATTCTGAGGAGTTCCTCGAAAGGATTTCCGACAGATTGATGAGATTACTGGTTTTAGAGATTTGTGAAGTTATCAAAATTGAATGCGACACCCTGCTGCGGAAAGATCGCATACAGCGTGGTGGCAAGATAGAGGTTGATCTGATCCGAGAATCGTTGGATCGGCTTTTTGGGAATCAGTACAATGTCTGAATCTCTCAGCCAAATCTCATCTGATGGGTAAGGACGCTTTCCAAAAAGTGCTCCTGCCAAGTCAAGCTTGGTGGCCGTCAAACGCCAATTTTGATCGCGTCGGAAAACGATGATCTGGCGAAGGTTTCCACCAGTGCCCTCACCTCCGGCGAGTGCGATGGCCTGCATCGCCGTTGTCGGGCCGGTCAGGGCAAATCTGCCTGGTGTGCCAACTTCCCCGACAACATAGATGAATCGTGGTGCACGCTCGGTCAAAATTGGTGTTACCGAGATGCCGGCTAATTTCATGCGGTAGCGTGCGTTGACTTCGCGCTCAATCTCTTCGAGCGAAAGTCCAATCGCCGGAACGTTTCCGATCAATGGCAATTGCAATGTTCCATCAGGTGAGACGGTTGCGGCTCTTGATTGCCCGCCGGTACCAGCACGAGCATCCACCGAATTTAGCAAGTCTTGCAGCGGTGTGTCGCCTTGAATCACTTGGACCACGATCGACGGATTCTGAAAGTACTTTGAGTAGCGGTCGTTCAGCTCACGCTGAAGGTCATTCGTTGTTTTTCCAGCGACGCGCACCTGACCAATCAAACTCAGCGAGACGGCACCGTCGGTTTGTACTGAAATTGATGGCACGTTGATGCTTGAGTCGATCGCAGAGGAAATCGAGATCGTATCTCCGACATAGAATCGGTACGCTTCAGTCGATTTCTCACGAGTCAGAATGTAGACAAATTCGAGTTCGTCGTTGACGCGTAGGCGGTATTCAGAGACGTGTGGAGTTCGGTGAGGGCCGATGTATTCGCCGTAAGCAAAAGCCTCCCAAGGAATCATTTGAGCGTTACGCCACTTTGGCTCGCCGCCGCGTATGTCGCGTGTGTGTTCGTTTACGCCTGCGAAGTGTTTTACCGAGTTGGATTTGTAGGGCTGATTAGGAGCACCCATGCCACCCGCATAGCTCGCAACGGCAACCTGAGGTTGAATTGCGTGACCGCCGCAGGAGCATCCACCGCCACTATTGCAGCTTGCGCAACCGTTGTCGAATCCTTGGCATTGGCGAATGTTACTATCGCTGATCACTTCGCCGTCTTGGTGAAATGCACCGGAGTCATTAAATACGGCTTGACTGACCATTGACGAACGACTGGCAAAACCGAGCGGTTGTTCGTTAGTTGCCTGGATCACTTGATTGGCAACATCAGAGTTCGATGGAGGGCCACCCAGTACAGCGAAGCACCCCATCCCTGTCGCGATCAGGGCAGCGCTACCCAATAGAAATTGTTTGAAAGGGGGTTTGTTCATGGCATCCGTGCCCTCGAAAAATTCAGACGTTAAAGTCATTATTGGAAGTAAACAAGTTTTGATTTTTTGCTGCTGTTCGACTTGCCGAAGGATTAGAACAGGCTTTTTAACCGTTGACTGATGGTCGGATTGGTCGCGTTCCGTTGTGGAACAGGCTGCTGCGCTTGTGGTGGTTGAGTGGGGCCTTTTCGGAGTTCTAGAGGCGTTCCTTGGTTGAACGCCGTTGGCTCTACCCAGCGAATGGTGTCTTGGGCCATACCTGCAGATTGCTGATTTGATGAAATCAAGAATTCTTGTTGAGCCAGTTGTGCAAGTTGATTTTCGCCGGCTCGCTGGTGAACGACAGCCAGATTTTTCCAAGCTTGAGGAAGCTGTTGGATTTGAAGACTACGCTTGAGCATTTCTTGGGACTCTTGCAATCGACCGCTGTTGGCCAGCAGGACGCCAAGCTCGTTGGCAGACCGGAAGTTTGATGCGTCTGATGCCATGGCAGCTTGATGAAAAACAATTGCCTTGGCCATGTCCAGCTTCGAAGAATTGGCACCGAATTTGGCTTGGACGGTGTGTAGTTTTCCTAAGCAGTAGAGTGCCTCAGCCGCAACTGTATTTTGACCGCTGGCCACTCGAAGTTGGTTGCTGGCAAATGCGAAGTAGCGTTGCATCGCTCCAATCGCAGTCATGTGCACTGCCTCTGATGCTGGAATGACCTTCGTAGAGTGTCCCTCGACAACCGCATCCACATTCAAACCGATTTGCGTTTCGGTATCCGAAACGATGAAGTCTTCTGCTTCTTTAAGAGCAATGATGGAATCTCGAAGCGCCCGAGTGTAGGCCGTTCCGCCTGCACGCGTGTCGTGAGATTGTGCCAAAATTCGCAAGGATGAGTAGAACTCTTGACGAGCGGCAAATGCTGCTCCTCGTCGTGAAAGAGACTTTCCGTACTCAATGTTGTGGACTGCTTTGTGGGCGACCGAGTCAGGTAGGCCAACGACGATCGGCAAGACAGCGGTGTATTGCTGTTCGGCGGAAACCACGGACTGCATGGCCTGTCCTGTTGACGGGATGACGTCAACAAGATGGAAATCGTTTTTTGATTCGAAATTCGCAACCGTTGAGATCTCTTCGGCTTCGTTCATTTCTGTTGAACTTGTTGTTTCGAGGCCGAACGAATCTAAGTCGTTGGGTTTGGGCAAGATCTCGTTGATCGATGATTTGGTCTCAACGTCCTCGTTGGTAGCCTTGGCCTCTACAACGTCATTGCTCACTCCGATGAATGGGTTTTTTCTCCATCCTCGAGGCCGCATGGAGTCACCTTGATGAACTTCAGTGCTGCTCAACGTTGAGGTGGACCGAGTGGCCGGCTGGGGCTCTTCATTTAACATGGTTGAAGCTTGGCTGCCGCTAGTTTCTGAAGCCATGTCGTCCAACAGGTATCTCGTTTCTTGCTGTTCGCCATCGGTCGTGAGAGGAGCGTCAAATTCCATGATGGTCATGCTCTCATCAATCGTATTGATTTGATCAACGACTGGAGCCAAGACTTGTGTAGGATCGATCTGCGGCAATTCGAACGACGAATCATCGGTAACCGTCGATTGAACTTCGTCGGTGAAGCTTTTTAGCGGCGTTGCGCTGGTTTGTTGATAGGCTGACGGGGAGGTTATTTCATCCCTTACCATTTCGATCTGATCAGGGCTGGCTTGCATCGCGATGGAATCCAAGGTCGGAGCGGATGAGGGTGCCAATTTTGCCAGATCTTGATCTGTCAGATTTTCCAATGACTCAAATGACTCAAATGGATCAAGTTCGGATACGGCGGTGCGTCCGCTGTTGTCTTTACTGCTTAGCTGCGATACCAGTAACGCAAGGACTCCAATTCCTATAACAAGGTAGATTGCTGGACGGCTGAATAGATGACGCATTGAAAAACCTCGATAAACTAACTTCTCACGAGAGAAAAACCGGAGACCCGGCAGGTTAGGTATCGGCGCTCAATGCCTTGAATTTGATTCCGAAAGTAACGATTATTCAGAATTGGTCAATTATTCTGGCCATTTAGGGGGAAGCATAGGCACGAAACACTCAGCCCAGACTTCGCATGCCCCCTGCACTGCCCAAGCTTCCATCGCCAAAGATCCGGACGTCTAACACAACCCCCAAGCTCTGAAAACGTGTGGCCGCTCTGTTTAGTTTTCGACCGGGAATCCCCGTTTTCGAAAGAGAGCACCCGGATCGACGTCCCGCCCGCGGAAGTTACGGAACGCCGCTTCAGGAGCAACGGTGTCTCCGACTGCCAGCACTTTTGAGAACAGATTGGCTGCCAACGGAGCATCAAAGAACCCAGCGATTTCAAATGCTTCAGCTGCGTCGGCAGTTAATGCCTCGGCCCACAAGTAACTATAGTAGCCAGCCGAATAGTAATCGTCGGCGAAGATATGGCTAAAGTGGGGAGTACGATGTCGCATCACGATTTGCTTTGGCATGCCGAGATCCTCAAGCGTTTGTTTTTCGAATTGTGCTGGATCAATCGCCACATCACCGGCCAGATGCAATTTCATATCGACAATAGCGCTGGCCAGATACTCGACGGTAGCAAATCCCTGATTGAAGGTGGCCGCCTTTTCAATTTTTTCGATCAGCATCTGCGGAATTGGCTGTCCTGTTTGATGGTGCAACGCAAATCGTGAAAGAACTTCTGGAACCGACAACCAGCTTTCAAATAGCTGCGAGGGAAACTCAACAAAATCTGTCGCTACGGAAGTGCCCGATTGTGAAGGATACTTGCATTGGCTGCAGAGTCCGTGCAGAGCGTGGCCAAATTCATGAAACAGTGTCACCGCATCGTCCCATGCGATCAGCACGGGAGCTCCCGGTTTGCCTTTGACGAAATTGGAGTTGTTGGAAATGAGTGGCAGCACTGGCGAGTCAATGTTTGATTGCGCGCGGTAGTCCGTCATCCAAGCCCCGCTGCGTTTACCCGATCTTGCGAATGGGTCGAAATAAAACAGTCCCGTCAGTTTTCCTTCGCGTTTCACTTCCCAGACTCTGACATCAGGATGAAAGACTTCAACGGCATCGGTCTCGGTGAATTCCATGGCAAACATTTCGCTCGCCGCCCACATCATGCCCGCGCGTAGTTGCTCCAGTTGTAGATACGGCTTCACCGCGCTCAAATCGAGATCGTATTTTTGCTTGCGTACCTTCTCCGCGTAGTATCGATAGTCCCATGGCTCAATTTGAAAGTCGTCTCCCTGTGCATCGACGATTGCTTGCATGTCGGCGACTTCTTGGCGAACTCCGTTTACGGCTTTGTGCCAGACTCGATTCATCAATTCCATTGCATTTTCTGGAGTCTTGGCCATTTGTGGTTCCAAGCGCCAATGCGCATGGGTTGGATAGCCAAGTAGCCGCGCTCGTTTTGCACGGAGCCTTAAGATTGACGAGACGATCTCGTTGTTATCAAGTTCGTCGCCATTGTCGCAGCGGCTGGAAAAAGTTCGCCAAGCCTTCTCTCGCAAAGCGCGATCATCGGCGTAAGTCAGAATCGGTTCTATCGCCGAACGGGTGTTGGGGATGATCCAATTTAGTTCTTCCAACTCATTGAACGACTCCAACGATTTGACCATCGCGCTTGAGAGCCCATGTAGTTGTGCTTTATCATCGATCACAATCGATTTTTGTTCGGCCGCTAAAACGTTTTGACTGAAACGAGTAGACAGGTTCGCCAATTTCACATTGATGCTTGAAAGTGATTTCTTTTGTTCGTCGTTGAGCAGCGCTCCTTGGCGGACAAAACTCTTGTAGGTTTTCTCAAGTAAGCGATTTTCACAATCACTCAAACTGTCTTTGGCGTCGTTCGAATCATAAACTTGCCGGATGCGATCAAACAACGGCGCGTTTTGCATCATCGCATCATTTTGGGCGGTTAACAGCGGTTCGATCCTTGCTTCGATCTGGGACATGGGGCCGACATGCAAATTGTCAGTATGCACACAGTACATCGCTGTTAGCCGTTGCAAAGTTTGCCCGGCTTTTTCCATGGCAACAATCGTATTCGTAAACGAAGGCGGTTCGGTTTGTTCGACAATTAATTTTAGGTCCGCATTCTCCATGTCGATCGCAGTTTGAAACGCTGCTTCAAGCTGACTCGGATCCACTGAACGCCATGGTGGAATTCCACCGCAGATTCCCTTCCACGGGGCCAGCAGATCCCCGCATGCCGTCGCGGAATCTGATGCGGGGTGTTCTGTTGAATTTGCTTTCACGTCGTGTCACTTTTTGCGGAGATAGAAATGGTCGGAGGCAAACGCCCAAAACAGGGTCGCACAACTTGCGCACCCGTATGCATTCTTACCGCACGAGAGAGTCTTGACTATGGGAGCTAGAAGTCGGTAGATAGTGGTCTTTCAAAGCTGAGTTAGCATGTAGTGGGATTCGCCAGAATTCCTGATCAGCCAAACATTTGTGGCGAAATCGACTACGCCCAACTGATCATTCCGGCTTTGCCAAACCACTAGGATTTGTGAGCTAGGCGTATGGGGATAGGACACTTGGAACTCGAACAAGGACCGCCAAAACACCTGCCGCTCTTAGAACTCAAGCACTGCATCTTTGGATGACTCGGTAAGATCAGATGTATCAGTTGATTCAGACAATTCTGGCGACGCATCTGGAACGTTTGTTGTATTAGATGCGTTTGCCTCAGGTGACTCGGGAACTTCTCCGCTAAGCAAGTGGTCGATGGCTGCTTTGAGTTTCGCTTCGTCGTTCCTGCCTGATCCCGTTTTCACAAACGCAACCATTCCGTCGGCATCGATAATGATCGTCAATGGTAAGCTTTCGAGTGCAAACTGTTTTCCAATCGCTCCTGAATCCAGTGCGACAGGAAACTCTAGGTTCCTAGCGGTCATGAATTGACGAACCGTTTTCACACCCTCTTCTTGATTGAGCGTTAGAAACGCAACTTTGTCGGCGGGATACGCATTGACCGTTTCAATCACTGCGGGCAATGCCTGTACGCAGGGGCCACACCATGTGGCCCAGAAATCTAGCACGACAACTTTGCCCTTGAGTGATTTGAGCGTGATCTTTTTTCCATCGATCATTGTCGCGGTAAACGACTTGGGCGCCGTGCCAATCAATGGAGAAGATTCGCCAAACAGCATGCCGCTACTTCCGTCCGGTGCGGTAGCTTCCATTTTAGGTTCTGGAGCAAGCGTCGCGATCCAGTCGGCATACGGAACATCGTTTGCCTCTTTCGCATAACTGCCCATCCGCAATTCGTAAATTTGGTCCATCGGTACCTGACATTGACCCAGCGTTGTTGATTGACCAAACAGAGTGTCGTCCTTCCAAGCTTCAATCCTGGCGGTCATCCGGCGATTGCCGCTCATCAGGATCTGGACCTGTTGGTTGTCAGGCTTGTCACTTGATGCTGTTGGCCCATTTTCGGCAGCTTCGTTTTTCTCTTCCGTGGCGTCGCTCTTTTTCTGCCGCTTGGCCAAACCTTCGGCATGTAACCAAACGATACTCTCCACAATGTTCCGAGAAAACCGTTGGTCCTCGTGATTGGCGCGGAATCTAACCGACTGCCCATCCATTGCCAGCAAGTCGCCACGTAGCATGTCTCCATTGGTGGCGCAGACAATCTGGCCGGGTGGGTTAAGACGTTTTAGCCTTGGGACCGTTAGCATCAGATTTTTACGATGGGGATCGACATGCGTGCTATTTCCGCTCGCGGATTGCCTAAGTTTAAAATTTGAGAAAGTGCAGCGGATGTCTTGCGAGTAAAGATCCTTCAGAGTGAATTTCAGGCCGCGCCCGGTGCTTTGCCCCATTTGAACCTTTGAGGTCCATGCTCTTTTTTTATTAAGATAAACAGAGATTTTCCCAAGTCGATATTCAATCGTGACATGGGCTTTCGATTCGGCAGCCGGAATTTGAGTCTGATTGGGCTCGGTTTGGTTGGCTGCCGCCGCAAAAATTGTTTCGCCGTAGATAACAATGTTGAACTTCTTCCCCCCATCCTTATCCGCCAAATCACCGATCAGGGCTTGGCACTGAAGCACGCCGTACTGATCCTTTCGCCACGTGAGATCAAATTCAACTTTACCAGTGGCTAACAACTGCGGGTGGCCAAACTTAGCTTTGCGAATAACCGAGATCGCGTCGTTTTTGATTTTGAATTTTCCTTTTGACTTCTTTCCCACCGCCCAGTCCGGATCATCAACGGCGAGTGTTTCGGCGACGATGACACTGCGGAAGTCGACTGCTTTCACTAACGATTGATCAATCTGCTCGTTTTCTACAAACGCCTCTATCCGAATCGTTTTTTCGTCCATCCCTTCAATGCGGCAGGGAACAATGTCGCGATTGGTTAAGTAAAGCGTATCTCCGAAAGATTTACTGGAAGCTGCGGCAACCGATTTTCGCTTTTTCAATACAATGCGCGCGTCTCCGCTGTTGAATGGGACAGCCTCCGTCGCACCTTGTACGCGCCAGCGCACTACATCGCCTGCCGTTCCGCTGCCCTGTTCGAGGCGTCCATGAATCTCACCAGCGCGAGTGTAAAGACGATGCACCATCTGCTCTTTTTGGATGCGCGTCTGTTCCTTCCTGTCTAGATCGCTTGGCGGAAACTGCATGAAAGAAATTCCGTCGAGCCCTAGGGATACCGGCGCGCTGGAAAAATTCGTTTTTATCGTTGCCTTGCCAACAGCGATCGTTTGCAGTTGACCGCTAATTAGCATCCCGTCCGAGAACCGTATTTCTGACTCACCGGTGATTTGATCGACGCCTGGGTTAACTAGAAACGCGCCGCAGAAGTTGGCGGCCGCTACTTCTGTGGTCTCCGCTTCTTCAGATGTCTCGGCATCATCTTCCCCATCGGTGGCTTCACCGAGGAGCGCGTATCTCCAAAATTTCCCATCAAAGGATTTGAGTTCCGCGTTAGTGGTCGACTCGTTTAACTGTTGAATCGATGGCCGCGTCGCATCGAAGTCGGCCGTTGAGTTACGAAGGGCCAATGCCGGGATCGACAAGTCACCCGATTTATTTTCAATGAAGATACCCGCCGAAGTCTTCTTGCCCGGCTTGCCAAGCTTCGCTTGGGCTAACTGTCGGCCTTTTTCGTCGTGAATGACGATTTGATGTTTGGATCGATTCCAGTGGATTAGCAATTTCAACCGTTTTGCTTTGTCATCGACCGATTCCAAAACTGTTTCGAAATCGTCTCCGAAGCTAAGTACGATCGCACCGTCCCACGATTCCAAACGAGGAAGATCGCCAATCTTGCGAGCGTTATCGGGCACTCCAAAACCGAAAGAAAAATCCAAGCTCTTCTCCCAACCGATCTCCAATTCAATCAGCACCGAATCAGGCAGTTCACTCTTGAAGAATAGGTGAATGTTCTTTCGCGCGCTCTGTAGCGCTCCTTGTTCATCGACCTCCCAGTATTTCTTTTCACCTCGGTGAGCATCCCATTTGTCCAAATCGAAACGGCCATTGATCAGGCTGCCCGAGTTTTCAAGATTCAAAATCGTTGCCACCCGTTTTCGATCGATTTCCACCTCACCAAACCGATCCGATTTTATCGTGAGGGCTTTCTCATCGAGTGCGAGGATCTCCCCCGTCATGCTCATCCCGTCAATTAGCTGCACGATAAAGGGTTGAGCAGACTGTGGTTCTGGTTGGGAAATTGGGAATTCGATTCTACGAAGAAACTTGGCGTCGATTTCGATGGGCTGACCGAACAGCGTCCCCGCTTGCCAACGTAGTTTGTTGTCCGCAAAGGACTTGATTTCACCGGGGATCGAATCGCCCGACTGCCAAACAAGCTTAGCCGCCGCGAAATTTCCACTTGCCTTCGTTTGTCCGGACGCCGTTGATACCGAAGGCGAATTGACAGCGAAGATCGTAAGGCAAATCGCCGCCACAGATACCAATCGTGCTACGACTCGCCGGCGGGTGTTTGCGTGTTGGCCCTGCGGGGCAATAAGTCTCCGACCTTGCCGAAAGAAGGGTGACAGTATGCGAGGAGAATCGGGCCGAGTTGTATGAGTTATTGCTGGAATCATATATATCCGCCTGCCTAACGTTCGTAGATGGGAAGAAAGCGGTAGTTGAGCGCCAGAGCAAGCAACGACATGCTGGTTGAATAGCTGGGGCCGTGGCCGCTAGTGCCGATCTGCCCGGAGTCCATTTGCATGTTTCTCAGTTCCGCGATGGTGTTGCGGTTCCACTTCTGCCAAGTATCGTAGTCTGCTTGAAACAACGCCTGAGCCTTATAGTAGCGTTCGTAGAATGGCCAGTTTTGGTTAGCGCCCTCTAGGTGCTCCTCCAAATATTTGCGAGTGCCGACGAATTCCCTCCATGCTTTGCGTTTGCCAATAGAGAACACCAAACATGCGATCGACGTACGCGCTCCGGTATCTCCTAGTCCACCCATCCCGCTATAACCCACGCCGCCGCTTTTGGGATCGGTCATGGATTTCATGTACTCCAGCGCTCCGTCAATCGTGTTGTCAGGCACCGCGATGCCGGCGTTGCGTGCCGCCAAAAGCCCCATCAGGACTGCCCCGACCACTGACGTGTCAGCAGTGTTGTCACTCGGACCATACCTCCAACCCTTGGTGGGATTCTTTTTCTGCGACGTTACGGCCAAACGTACAGCAAGCTCCAGCGCCTCGCCGATGGTGCGTTGCTTTTTCTTGTTCTTCGTTTGCCCCTCCCAGAGCATCGTTTCGTCTACCGCGCCGTAGGCTTCGGAGAGTGCCAACATGGAGAATCCATGCACGTACATGTTACCGGGAATGTAGCCCGATTTTTTATTTTGATGGAGAATGATGTAGCGTACTGCGGCGCGAATGTTGCGCGCGTACTTTCCAAAGTTCGGATCTTCGCCAGTGGAAAGAAATGCCATCGTCGCCAGCGCACAGATGCCACACGATTCATCCCCGTGAAACGACTGCCCTTTGTTCCAGCTGCCATCATCGCCTTGGCCATCGGCAAGAAATCGCACGCCTTTGCTGTAGATCGCCTTAACTTCCGCAGGTACACCAGTGCCTTCGCGCAATTCGAGTTGGTCAAGTCCACCAAACGCGCCCACTTGAGCCAATGACGCCGAAGGTGAAATTGCCAAACTGGCTGCCAAAGCGATTGTCCAAGCCAACACCCTGAAGATGCCCCATCGTTTTACAAAAGTGCACTCAATCATTCGCCTAGGACCTTTTCTACCAAGTCAGCCACACCCTCTACAGCATCTCCTGCCGCTTCAATGAGAGCCTCCGCTTCTCCCCAAGTCCCTTCTGCTTCGTCGTCGTCTTCATCATCATCATTTTGCGCGTTCTGCATTTCCATCATCTGGCCAATTTGTTTGGCCGGCCCGATAGCGCTTTTCCACTTCTGCAATTGTGCCTTGCTAAGAATCTTCTTCAGCTTTGACTTGCTGGCCTTGGAGGCGTAGTAGTACAGCACATATTGTTCGTACAAGGGGCCAATATCAGTTCGCGCCTTGAGCATCTTGGGTGACACGAGTTCCGAGAAGGCTTGCTTTTGCTCGTCGGACAATCGCAATTCGAAAGCAAACGCTTCGACAGCAGCGGCAACATTTTTCTCTCGTTTAAGCTGGTCCCGATCCGCCCGGTGCTTCATCAGTATCTGATGCTGTTCATCGCCAATGGATGCCTTCAGCGCCTTTTTCCAAAACTTAGAATTCGTTGGGATTTCATTTTGAAATGGATTCATCATGCCGCCTGCCAACTGCATGGTTTGCATGTCGATGTCATCGGCGTCTGTGTAGACTTCGGGAGTGATTTCCTCCTCCTCTTCTTGCTCTTCGTCGTCTTCGTTGCCAGCGTTTCCTAATGCCATTCCGAACTGTTGAAGCCCGGTCTTTTTCCATTTCTCGAAGGCTTTTTTAATAGCGCCCTTTGATGCAATCTTCAATCGCTTCAACTGACGGTCGTTTAGGTCACAGACCTCAATCACTTGCTCGACCTCTACTGCGAAATCCTGTTCCAGCAAGAACTTTTTTGCACCGTACACTTTCTCTTTGCTTGTGCCCCAGTTGTTGATCATATCGACGGCGTCCGGTTCGTCTTCTTCGTCAAGATCTTCCTCAAGACCTTCCTCTATCTCCGCCATCTCCACGACAGGTGCCTCTTGTGCTTGCACCGTGGTCGTTGCATCCAATGCCATGCCCAGAAAGATCATCAATGTCAAAATGACAATCAATTTTTGATAAAACAAGCGAGACATATCACTTCCTGATATTAAGTAGCATTGATTCGTTGCGTGATGGCCGATTACGGTTGCTGGTTGCCTTCGAGAACCTCGAAGTAACGATCTAAGCCCGCGCGGAATTCCTCAGGCAAATCACGACCGGATTTACCCGTCGCCTGATTCGTCTCCCGGTCCTGAACCTTGGCTTTTTTCTCATTAGATTGGCCCAATAGCGCCAATGCTGACGCGTTGGAAACGCCGCCGTTGCGACTGCCGTTGCCGGGACTGCCGCCACCGCCTCCTCCTCCACCGCCGCGTTTGGCCATTAACAGCCACTCGATCGCTTCGGTTTCGGCGGCAATCGCCTCTGGCCCCGTGTTGGGCGAATCAAGAATCTCCTCCGCGTCGTTCATCGCGTTTGCCGCGTTGGTCAGTTGAGCAATCTCCTTTTTGAAGTCTTGTTCCCCGTTGGGCAATTCGATAATGGTCTCAATGAGCGCGTCGGTGCGATCGGTTAAACCGCGCTGAGTCACGGCGAACGCTTTGGCGGCGTCAGCGTGTTTTCTTTTCTTCATTTGCGGTCGAGCTTGCTCGGTGGCTCGAGTCTCGTCGCGTAAGGCGACTTCCTCGGTCAGAATTTTCATGACTTCAAGAATAATCGATGGTGGCAAACTGCCAGCCTTGGATCCCGGTCAGGACCCGCCCTTTCAGCCAGGGCCGACTAACTGTTCCGCCCAGCGGTCAAACGTGTCCGCCAGCATTTCCGCGTGAGCGATTGAGGTGCCGGGCTCGTTAGCTGTCATCCGTTCGGCAACGGTGTTCGTTTGCTTAACGATTTCCATCGTCCGCATTTCGGCAAGTACCGTCTTGAATTTGCCTTGCTGGATTCGGTTGGCGTAAGCTTCAAGGTCGTCCTCGATCGTTTGCAGTGTCTGACTGTGCGCCTGCTGTCGTTTGGCCAGCAGTTTGGTTCTTTCGATCGTCGCCTGATTCAGTTGCCTTTGACTCTCGCCAAAACCAGAGAGTGTTGATTGATTAACGTCTTTTGCAATCACCAACTCTCGTCGTGACATGGCCTTCAGCCGTTTGACAAACGTGCTGCCTTCTAAGTCACCGATCAACTTCTGAAGTTCCTCGGCGACTTTTTGAAACTCGGCCAACAGATCCTCCTGTGAATCAGTCGCCTCCTGCATTTTATTCCCGGCAGGACACGCCGCGGGCGCGTCGTCATCGTCCTCCGGTAGCGGCGCCACCGTTACGCTAGGTAACAGCAGCCGCGCCGGTTTGGACGGTCCTCTAGGCGGTTTCTTCTTGTCTTCGGGGTCGTTAGGGTTCATGTTCGACTCTTCCATCGAAATGGATGGAACGTTTGAGTCTTTCTTCTTTTCCTCCGCGTCACTTTCCGAATCCGCACCACCTTTTTTACCAGGATTCTTCGGAGCGTTGGTGACGGAAGCCTTCGGGGAATCGGACGGTTTCGAATCGCTTGGCTTGGCCTCATTGTCCGCGCTGTCTCGCGACTGCGGATCACCTTGCAACGGCTTGGCACCATCAATTGGTTTATTCTCCGATGGTTTCCCGCCAGCTTTCGGTTGACCGCTTTGCCCTGCTTCAGCTTTGGCAGCCTGTTTTAGTAAATCAGCAACTGATGGCATACGATTCTCTTCGATATCCTTGAGCGACTGAATCATCTCGGCCAGTTTCTCCAGATGATCAACGCCGAACTGGTCGTTGCGAGCCGCCTCTTTCACCAGCGATGTTCCGGCGGCCGTCAGCGCTGACATGCGACGCGCTTGCGCCTCTTCGGCTGTCGCCTGTGACTGTATCTTTCGGCGTGTCTCGGGACGATCCAGTTCTGCGGCGTCCATGTTTCGAATCTGCAGATTCCGTTTGTACAGTTGTTGTTCCTGTTCATAAGTTTCCAGCGATTGTTTGAACCAATCGTCCAAACGACGCGTCATCCAAATGGCGTGCTCGTCCTCGCTCAAGACGAACACTTTATAAACTGGAGAGTAGGCGCGCTCGCGTCCCGGCAGGTAATCTTCGGCATATAAACGCAAGTCGATGGTTTGTGGTTCGATCCCTTCACGCATCGGAGAAAATGTTGCGGTCACCGAATCAACGGTGCCCGCTTCAGGATTGCCCGCAAAAACAACTTTCTCACCCGCGGCGGCAGTGGCGGACGAGGTTTCTGAGGGAGTACCCAACCATTCCATTCCGACGGTGCGAATTCCGTAGTCGTCTTCTGCATCGAGCTCAAACTTCAACACGTCTTTGACCATGATCACACGTTGTTGCTGCATGTCGCGGCAGGTCAACGTCGGGGCCTCGTCTTCGGCACACCGCAATTTCAAGTTCATGGGTGTTTTAGCCGACAGCCCCAATGCGTCTCGCCACTGGAGTTCAAGTACCTTTGACTGGTTCAGAACACCCGGCCGAGTAGAAATGGTTGCTCCGTCAGTTTCCGCTCCAATACCATCGACCGTTGCCGACGCCAGTTCGCGTGACGCGGTCGCTGTTAAAGAAACGTCGCTTCCGACCAACATCGTTAACGATCCGCCGCGAATGTCTTTCCGCACTGGTTCGGTGCGCTGAAGGTATTCGGGCAAACGAATCGTCGCCGACATTGCGGAGAGTTCCGGTCGCGCGTGCGGATCGAGTTTGATCGTTTCGCGAACATCACCGATTCTGACATGGACATCGGCAGGCGCACTTAATGGAGGTACGCGAAATTGAAAATCGGCATCGTTGTTGTTCGAGTTGGAGGAGGGTTTGACGGTCGTTTCAAACCGGTGGCCACCGACCAGCACTGCCCCGGTCTCAGGACGCCAGCGATTTCTTTCGGCCAGACGAGCATTCAATTGCGTCTCTTCTGCCAGCGGTACGACCATCGATTCTGGCAGTGGTTCGATTTGAGTGAATGTGAATCGATCGACATCGCTCCACGGCATCAACCAGCGCTGGAACGCGTTACTGCCGACCGTTGGCAGTATCACCATCGCCAATCCTGCCAATACCAACGGCACGGCGGCGACCATTGCCCACCCAATATGTCTAGGGCGCGGAACCGCATCGGAGAAGTCGCGTTCGGCCGTTTCGCGGTCGGCTTGCGCCAGTGCTGCTCGGCACAGCGATTCGCTAGTTCCTTCGAACGAATGGTTGTTGACCAGTTCGATAATTCCCAACAGGTAATCGCCCAGTCGCGGGTGTTTTGTCTTCAACATGCGAGCGACCTGTTCCAGTCGTCTGGACTTCCAGACCCAGCGATGGAACATCCACGGCAACCACAAAGCCCAACCGATCGATCCGACGATCAGGATCGCGGTGCGCGTTAGCGCTGTGGTGTCAAAGAAGCGGTCCAAGACGAATACGGCAAGGTAAGAGATTAGCAATCCGAAAACGGCTGCGCATACCGCTTCGGTCAATTTGACCGTCCAGATCTTTCGCTGGTACCGCTCCAGTTTGGAACGCATACGGTCAGGGATTTTCAACGCTGGTTTATTGAGTGCTTCACTCATCTCCGTCACCTATTGAAAAGGTCAGTTGCGTATTGCTTTGGATCGACGCTACCTATACCACTCCTGCCAATTTTCGCCCTACCCAGAATAAGCCGAGCATACCGATCATGGCCCCGGCCCAAATAGGCGACGCCCACAATCGGATTCGGCGGATCTGAGCTTCTGGTTCTGGCAAGTCTTTAATTGTATCGACAAGTTCGGCCGTTTGATTCAACGCCACCATCTTACCACGCGTGATCGCAGCAATCTCTCTCAAGGACGCCAGATTTGCCGGCCTTCCTATTTTTTCGCGCTTCAACCCTTGGACGTTAATGCTGGTAGCGAGGCTAGTTCCGGTTTCTTTACACGTTAACGTTGCGAGGTGATCGCCTGTTTCGTCAGGCACGAAGAAACCTGTAAATAATCCCCACTGACCGTCTCCAGATTCCGGTGATAGCTTAACGGTCTGCGTGTTGCCCGAAGGCGCAACGATTTGAACATTTACGTTGCCGTTTTCAAGTGGTTCGCCAGTGATCGACATCACGTTAGCATTGAGCGAAAGTGTTTGGCCGGTGCGCGGTCGGTCCGGCGAATAGAACAGACGCGCAGATTCGCCGCCGGCCATGTTGCGCTGGTAAGCCATCCAGCGCGCTACCTGCCCCCAGAACCGATAGTGATACTTGTCCTCAACGCCCTCGCGCCAACGCCACGCTCCATCGGTTCCCATAAACAAAATCTTCCCCGCGCCCCACGTCTTTGTCGCCAGTAATGCGATACGTCCGTTTTGGTTGGACTCGCGCGCGTGAACGGCCAGCACCTGCGACCCCACTTTGGCCCGCAGCACCGGAGCGTACCACTGGAATCCTGGCAGACTCCGCCACACTGATCGATTGGCTTGAGGAGAATCTGCGAGGCGCGTTAACAGGCTGGCGCTACCGGCTTCGGTCAGTTGAAACTGAGCCGGGATGGTACTCCCCCAACCACGTGGTTGAGCCGTGTCGAATAGAATGGGAAAGAGCTCTTTTAGTTCCGTTTCCACCAAGGAGAGTTGTTTGCCACGTAATCCTGGCATCAGAATTAGACCTGTCGCCTGTTTTTCAACCATGCCTTTGATATTGCGGCAGTCCTCTAACGTAAGCTGGCCATCTCCAACGCCCACATCGCCGAGGAAGATGACATCGAAGCGTGCGAGTTCGTCCAGCGTCTTCGGGAACTCTTTGATGTAGTCCTTCCCACCGCCGACCGATTCGAGGTCCGGGTGGTACAGCAGACACGCCACGTCAACGCCCG
>CALKXO010000321.1 GCA_938003615.1 uncultured Pirellulaceae bacterium
GATCAATAACAACGGACAGATCATCGGCACCGACGATCAACGTAACGGTACCGTTTACGCTGATGACAGCGCGCAGAACTTCACGTTGAATAACAACGGCCTGATCGACACTGGTGTCAACAATGACGGGGCCGGTTTCTCGGTTGAACTGGATGAAAATGGCAACGATTTCGATATCAGCAACAGCGGAGCGATCCTCGGACGCGGCAATGCTGCTGCCGGATTGGCTGCTGCGGGTGACGGAATTCGTCTGGAGCGCACGCGCGTTGATGGTGCTCTTGATGGCACGACTACCGGAGCCTTCACTGGCACGATCATCAACAACGGCTTGGTTGATTCTGAAGGCGCTAACGGCACCGTGGCAGGATTCCGGGCAGTCAACGGTGTTGATTTCCAGGGTGAACTGAACAACAACGGTGCAATCGCCGGTACGCAAAATGGCATTTACTTCGGTAACGCTACGCCAGCCGGTGGTGGCAACAATGTTGGTGGCGTCGTCAATAACAACGGCACGGTCTCGTCAGACAGTCGCGCCTTCAATATTGACGGCGATGGTTTGGAGATTAATAACAATGGGCAGATCATCGGCACCGACGATCAACGTAACGGTACCGTTTACGCTGACGACACTGCGCAGAACTTCACGTTGAATAACAATGGCCTGATCGACGCAGGTGCCGAAAATAACGGTGCTGGCTTCTCGGTTGAACTGGATGAAAACGGCAACGATTTCGATATCAACAACAGCGGAGCGATCCTCGGACGCGGCAATGCTGCTGCCGGATTGGCTGCTGCGGGTGACGGGATTCGTCTGGAGCGCACGCGCGTTGATGGTGCTCTTGACGGCACGACTACCGGAGCCTTCACCGGCACGATCAACAACGAAGGATTGATTGATTCCGAAGGCGCCAACGGCACCGCCGGTGGCTTCCGAGCGGTCAATGGCGTTGACTTCCAGGGAGAACTTAGCAACAGCGGCACGATTTCTGGGACGCAGAACGGTGTCTACTTCGGTAACGCCACGCCCGCCGGTGGTGGCAATAACGTTGGCGGAGTCGTGAACAACTCGGGTACGATTTCATCCGATAGCCGAGCCTTCAACATTGATGGCACGGGTCTAGAAATCAACAACACCGGGCAAATCATCGGCACCGACGTGCAGCGTAACGGTACCGTTTACGCGGATTCGACAGCACAGGACTTTACGCTGAATAACGAGGGCAGCATCGACGCAGGCGCCGGTGGAGCAGGTTTCTCGGTTGAGCTGTCAGAAACCGGTAACGACTTTACGATCGACAACAGCGGCGAAATTCTTGGCCGCGGTGACGCCGCTGCCGGATTGGCTGCTGCGGGTGACGGAATTCGACTTGAGCGCGAGCGCGTTGGAGGTGCCCTCGACGGCAGCACGACCGGTCTGTTCACTGGCGATATCTCGAACTCTGGCAACGTGACGACCGAAGGTAACAACGGCACCGTCGCCGCGTTCCGGGCGGTAGATCAAGTTGACTTCCAGGGCACACTTACCAACACGGGTTCGTTCTCGGGTGAGCGTAATGGTGTTTACTTTGGTGACGGCGATCACACCGGCGGCGTGCTGGACAATCAGGGCAGCATTACTTCGGGCAGTCGCGCGGTCAACATCGACGGCGACGGGTTGACCGTGAGAAACTCCGGTGCGATCGAAGCCACCGATCGGCAGCGTAACGGAGTCGTTTATGCGGACTCGACAGCCGATAACTTCACGATTGATAACTCGGGGCGCATCGACGCGCGTGGGGGAGCGGGTTCGGGTGTTTCGCTGCAGGTTGGTTCGGAAGCTGGCGACGTACAAACGGCTTCTGTCAACAACAGCGGACAGATCTTCGGAGCTGGCGATCTGGAAGAGGACGCGGGCGTACGATTGTTCAACAGCGCTGACGGTCAAACGACTTTCCGTGGAGACATCGTCAACAGCGGTACGATCGCGACCGATGAAGCCGCAGCTATTTTGGTTGAAGGCGACGTTAAGTTCGCTGGCGATCTGATTAACAGCGGCACGATCGACGGAGCCATCGACCTGTCCTCTGGTGATGTTGTTCTGACCGACAGCAGTGTCGTTTATCTTGACATCGGTGGCGTCAACGATGTCGAGCAGATTGATACCGAAGGCGATGTGACTTTCGGTGGAGCATTGCATGTGCGTTTTGACGAAGGCTTTGTTCCTGAAGTTGGACAATCGTTTGACTTGATTGATTTTGGTGCATCCAGCGGAACCTTTACCTCGGTCAGTTCAGATCAGGTTCAGTTCGACACCAGTAACTTGAGCGTCGATGGGACCGTTGTGGTAATCGACGGGCAGGTTGTCGTGATCGATACGAGCGATGGCGATATCTCTATCGAAGCTGGCGAGCAAGTCGCTGTGGCGGAAGATGCCCCGCGCGAAGTTCAACGAGCTGAACGCGACGCACGCCGTGACGTTCGAACGGAAACTCGGGGGCAAGCCCGTGCGGATCGAGATGCAAGCCGTACAGCGCGACGCTCTGCTCTTGCTGCACGCCGATAATAATTTGGTTTTGTCAATGGTGGCTCCAGAGGGGGCCAAGCAAAACCGGGCGGCGGGCTGATCGTAGTCCGTTGACTTCAAACGCTCTTTGCAAAATGAAAATTTTGCAAAGAGCTTTTTCGTGCACTGAAATCACCTTTCTCGGTACGACGAAACGTTGAGGGGGCTGGCAGTATCGCCAACGGTAAGCCAATCGCCTAATTCAGGCGCGCCTTCTCCAGAACCTGATGCACGACGGAATCGACGGCAGGTTGAAAGACGCATTCTTCTTCGACAAATTGATGATAGACGGCAAAACAGTCAGGCCTGGCGGGACCTCCATCCCCCGGAATCACGTTTTCGTTGATCAAAATGCCCGTGGCGCGATTGAGTTCGAATACGGCGCGGTGTTTGTCGGCGATCGCGCCGATCACCTGCGCCCTAGCAGTTCCGCGTCGCTCTTGAGCTGCCAACAATTGCGTTAGCGCGAAACTTGGATTGGACTCTTCCTTGGGGGCAATCGTTTTTCGAACTTGCAAATAGTACAGCTCGCGCCCTGAGTACTGTAGCACTTCGCGCTGAGCCTGAAGGCGCAGTTGGCTGGCCAGAAAACTTTCTGCCGTTGTTAACACGTCGGCTTTGACCTGCTCAATCACTCCCTGCCAATCCGCTTTCAGCCTTGAGATTACCAGTTCAGTGCGTTTGCGATTGAAGCGTGCCTGGCGATTTGCAAAGGGAACTTCGAAATTGAAACCCGCTTGGTAGGTGACATCATTTTCGAATTGATTGCCAAACGCGGTTCCCAGTCGTCGTTCTCCTTCCAACCCATTGAGCCCCGCTTCAAGTGACAGCGAAAGTCGGGGCAGCAGTTCGTTTTGAGAAAGATGGTGGGTGGTTTGTGCTGCACTGATCTGAGCGAGTGCATCTTTGATTTCTGGCCGGCGTTGAATGGCGGTCGTGATCCGCGATTGAATTGCTAAAGACTGCAGGTCCAGATAGGCGTCCACCTGAGGCAGGAATTCGATGTTTTGTGTATTCTGCAGAAGCTCTGGTGCGTTAACCAACGCGATCAATCGCACCTGTCCCTGAGCCAGATCGCGGCGCGCGTTAATGATCTCCAACTGGCGCTGTCCGATGGTGGCCATCGTTTGGTCGCGCAGATTATATTCGGCGTCGATATCCTGCCGCGCGTCCAATTCTCTCAATACCTCTTTGGCTAGATCGCGGCTTTCGATCGCTGCCAACAGCGCACCACGCGCGGCGAAAATATCCCAGTAAGCCGTCATGACCTGATTCAAGTGGTTGGCGATTTCGGCGGTTGATTCAAAACGCTGCGCCGAAGCATTGTGCTGCGCGACAAGAACCTGATTCATTGCGATCGAGCGACCCGAACCGCGCAGAAGTTCTTTGGTGATTCGACCGCTAAATCGGCTGATGCCTTGATCGCGCGGGTTCAAAATGCCCGAATCATCATCACGAAGTTGAAACGACTGACTTAGTTCAAGTTGTCCACCGCTTTGAAGGGTCTTCCGAACACCGTAGGCAATATTCAAGTCGGTGCCTTGAATGATCGACTGACCACCACTTGCCGTTTCGATATCCGTTCCAACGGGCTCGCTTGAGTCCCGAAACGACTGATCAATGAACCCGGCGGCATCAAAGCGTCCGACTTCAACGCCCACGTTCTGTAATTGCTCAACAGACTCGATTTGCAGGGACGTGACTTGGTTCGAATGAACGAGGGCTGCGACGATCGCGTCATTGAGTGACCAGCGAATCTCATGCGCAGCGGTCGTAAGACGCACCGATCCGATTAAGTTCAGCAGTTCATCCGTTGTATCAAACTCCTGGGGAGACCGAATGGGAGGAGAACTTGACGGCGGTTCCTGGTCGAGGAACTGCGATAGTTCATGTTTGAGTTCATGTTCAGTGGCGTCTAATTGGTCTCCGGTAAATTCTTCGTTGCTGTTTGAAGCGTCCTCAATCAGGTCAAAAATAGACGGTTCATCCTCGGACAACTTATCTGTCTTGGAATTAGAATCGGACTTGGAATCAAATGCGCTTTCAATAGCTTCGAGATAAGTGACTTGCCGGACATCATCGGGGGAGTCGATTTGAATCGAGTCAATTTGAAGCGAGTTGGTTTTAGAGGTTGACTGGTGCGGAACGATTGCTGCGACTGGCTTTTGCAAAGCTGGCAAGGGACGAAACTTTACTTGCCGGAAAGCATATTCACTATTCTGGGGTTGTGTTTTGGGAAGCCTTTCGGCGCGGCGGTTGTTGGAAAGTTTGTCGAACTGAGACTTCATCATTGGCCGATTCTGGCGAGCGATTTTTTCAGCCTGCGCACTATTACAAGTCGCAGCATTTAAAGGCTGTGGCCGGGATGCGACTGGCAATTCGACAAGCATTAGAGAATCGGCATTTGATTTGCCAGTGCCGCACATCCAGCCGAGTGCACCAATGGTCAAACCCAATACGATCCATTCGAGAAGTTCAATTTTCATATGCGATTGGGGAATGGCGGAAAAGGCACTTCCGGGTTTCGATTGATGCCGGCTGGCGTTGTAGGTCATGGTCATCCATGTCTCTATAATCGGTTAAGTCACCCCAGTCGGTTTAACTTAACTTGAATACTTAAATGGGAGTGCTATCGCTCATTTGCCACAGGGGCCAATACCAATTACTAGACTCCCAACGACGGTGCAAATTGGGTGCAGTTGCAGTTGGAGGGCAGGTGCATAGGGTTGAGAAAACCAGCTGAAGCGGGACAAAATGTCTCACCAGACAGGTTTGAACAAGCACTTCGAGACTCAAATCTTTCGATCCGTCGCGCCTTGGCACGACGAAAGATACCCTATTTTTTCCGCTCCAAACCCATGAACAAAAGCTCAAAGATTCTTCCAAATTGACCATCCACTTTTTTTGTCACATTTAGGAAGGATGATACGGATCAACAGCTAGCCCCTGCTTTAAGGACAATTAGGGTTTGAGCGTTAATGACAAGGATTCGAGACATAACAGCCAACAAAAACACATCGAGAAAACAATGAGAAGAAGCCAAAATACAGCTGCAAGCAACGAAAATGATAATTTGGGTGCGAATCTCGATCGAAAAAGACGGCGGCAACGGGGTGGAAGCAACCTCTCTTTTGAGAAGCTTGAAGAACGCAATTTATTGGCATCTGTGTCATTCGATAGCGGTGCCAGCCTATTGGAGTTTACTGCCGACGCTGGGGAAGCCGATATCGTCGAAGTTAGTTCTCCTGCCACTGATTCTCTTCAAATCCTTGTTAGCAATGGAGACGAAATTGCTCTTCAAGGTGACGCAACTGGAAACGCAGATTTTGCGCTCAGCACAACCAATACGGTCAATGATACTTTGACGATTGACGTTGGTAGCGTGATGATCAACGATTTCGTTTCCTTGCTCGGCGATCTTAACGACGCATTTACAATCACAGGGATTGCTGGTGTTGGATCCATCTCGGTCAGCGGAGAAGCAGGTTCAGATGTCATTGATGGCTCCGCCGTTTCCCAGTCGCTAATGTTTATCGGTGGCGGTGGCAACGATACGCTCACCGGCGGAAGTGGCGACGATGTTCTTGCCGGTGGCGGTGGAACAGATACGATCGACGGTGGAGCAGGTAACGATACCAATTCGTTCCAAGGAATTGGAGTAGGCGTGACTGCAACCGTTGCTGCTGACGGAACGGGTACGGCAGTTTATGGCCCGGTCAACGAAACGTTTGCCGGTATTGAAAACCTGACGGGTTCGGACAACGACGACGTTTTGACCGCAACCGGCGGAGCCAACAATATCCTGCGAGGTGAAGCTGGCGACGATGTTCTTGCTGGTGGCGGTGGAACAGATACGATCGACGGTGGAGCAGGTAACGATACCAATTCATTCCAAGGAATTGGCTTAGGCGTCACCGCGACAGTTGCTGCTGACGGAACAGGTACGGCCAGTTACGGTGCGGTTAACGAAACCTTCGCGGGCATTGAAAACCTGACAGGCTCGGAGAACAACGACATCCTGATCGCTACCGGTGCAGCCGCGAACGTGCTTCGTGGTGAAGGCGGTGACGACGTACTGGCCGGCGGTGGAGGCACCGACATTATTGATGGTGGTGCAGGTACTGACACCAACTCGTTCCAAGGAATCGGCATTGGTGTCACAGCGACAATCAACGCCGACGGTTCAGGTACTGCTGCCTACGGTCCGGTTAACGAAACGTTCACAAGCATCGAAAACCTGACCGGTTCGGACAACAATGACAACTTGACCGGCAATGACCTGGTCAACGTCATCGATGGTGGGCTTGGTGATGACACGATCTCGGGTGCAGGTGGAGACGACCTTCTGTTTGGTGGTTCCGGCGCAGACACGATTTCTGGTGGTGATGGCGATGACAGCGTGGTCGGCGGATTTGGCGATGACCTGCTCAACGGTGATGCCGGAAACGACTCCGTCATTGGTAATGGGCAAATAGAAGTTACCGTTACTAACCTCAACCCCGCCAACGGAAGCCTGCTGACGCCTGTGGTTGTGGCGACTCAAAATGGAATCTACGATCAATTGGATGTCGGTAGTGCCGCCAGTGAGAACATTGAACGATTGGCGGAGGACGGTACGGTTGGTCCACGAATCGCTGCGGCCTTGGGTAGTGGCGGTGTCAACGAAGCCTTAGCGACGCCAAGCCCATTGATGCCTGGAGACAGTTTCACATTGACTTTCTTGGCAGACCCAACCAACCCATTGACGCAGTTTTTGAGTTATGCGTCGATGGTTATTCCAAGTAACGATGCGTTCATCGGCAACGATGATCCAACGCAGATTGATTTGTTTGATGACAACGGCAGTTTGATTCGACGTGTTGGATCCAATGCGTTTATTGTCACTGGTGATGATGTTTGGGATGCTGGCACAGAAGTCAACGATGAGATTCCTGAGAACACAGCTGCTCTGGCGCAAGCCGCACCCGATACCGGCGTGACCGAAAACGGCGTCATCACTCAGCATCCTGGCTTCCAGGGATCGCAGCGATTGGGCGGCCCAATCGGTAACGTTTTGACGGCCACACCGGCAGGTGATTTCACGGTGCCGGGTTTTCAGGTAATGAGTATCGAAGTTGATGACGCGGCTCTGGAACTTGGATTCTCTCTTGAAGTCGAAGATCAACCTCTCGCTTCGCTGACAACGGCTCAAACACCAGCCGAACTTGTCACTGAGGCGGCCAACGATAACCTGTACTTCAACATCCATACTGTGAACGTCCCCAGCGGGGAAATTCGAGGGCAACTTTTGCTGGAGTCGGATGAAACGGTAGACGGTGTTCGAACGCTGGTCCTTGCCGCTTTACTGGACAGTGCTCAAGAGCCAGGTGGAACGTCCGATTCCGATGCGACCGGAACGGGAACGCTGACGATCGTTGTTGACGGTACGAGCGTCACTTATTCTTCAACCTTGAGTGTCTCGGGGATCACTGCATCTGATTTGATGCCGGTCGCTGGTGTCAGTTCCATCCACTTGCATAATGCCCCCGCAGGAGTCAACGGCCCTGTGATCGTGGACATCGTTCAGGACGCTGGTGGTGACATCAATGGTGTCGCACAAAGCCCTGCAGTCGATACCGGTGACGGAAATATCTTTGTCGAGGTTTTTGAATCCGATAACGACACGATCAACGGTGGTGCTGGTGAAGATCAGCTGGTTGGAGGCGTTGGTGATGACATGCTTGATGGCGGGGTTGGCAATGACGAACTCTTGGGCGGCGCAGGCGACGACATCCTACGTGGTGGAAACGGCGATGATACTGCTTTGGGAGGAAGCGGCGATGACGCGCTTAACGGCGGTGCTGGCAACGATACGTTGTTCGGAAACGATGGCGATGACTTCTTTGTCGGAATCGGTGGTACGGATGTGATTGATGGTGGTGCAGGCAATGACACCAATTCATTCCAAGGAATTGGTGTGGGCGTTACTGCGACAGTCAACGCTGACGGAACTGGCACCGCATCCTATGGCATGGTCAATGAGACGTTCGTTGGCATCGAAAACCTGACCGGATCAGCCAACGATGATGTTCTGCGAGCCGTTGGATTGGCAGACAACGTTTTGCGAGGCCTTGAAGGCAATGACTTGCTTGAAGCGGGCGACGGTGATGATTTGCTGGTTGGGAACAATGGAGACGATACTCTTCGCGGAGGTAGTGGGAACGATCTGATCCTCGGCCTTGATGGAAATGATGCACACAACGGCGGTGCCGGAAACGACACGCTTGTTGGTGGCAATGGAAACGACTTCTTTGTCGGAATCGGCGGAACCGATTCGGTCATCGGAGGAGCAGGTTTTGACACGAATTCATTCCAAGGTATTGGTTTGGGGGTAACAGCCAGAATCAATGATGATGGATCCGGAGCAGCCCAATACGGAATGGTCAGCGAAACTTTTTCTGGCATCGAACGGCTGGTTGGTTCTGCCAATGATGACGTTCTGATCGCAACTGGTTCACGTGGAACGCAGTTGCTGGGGCTTGATGGAGACGATCTTCTTGTCGGCAGCTTCGGAGACGATGTCCTGATTGGAGGTGCTGGCAACGATACGCTCAATGGGCGAGCAGGAGCTGACATGTTGTTCGCTGGGCTCGGTAATGATACGCTCAATGGCGGTGAAGGCGACGATTTTGCTAGGGGCGATGAAGGAGACGACACCATCACTGGTGGATCTGGAAATGATCGACTGGCAGGAAGTGACGGTCGCGACACGATCTTCGGAAATGAAGGACTCGACTTTATCTTCGGAGGTGCCGGCGACGACAGCATCTTTGGCGGCGATGACGATGATGAGCTTCGAGGGGGAGACGGCGATGATTTGCTCGTCGGCGGATTGGGAATGGACTTGCTCTTTGGTGGTCTGGGAATGGATCAGGAAATCCAGTAACCGAAACAGGCCTTGCTCATAATAGCGCATCTTTGGTTTTGCCAAAGATGCGCTGCTTGAGTGATTGGTTTGAGAGATTGGAGACGAACTCAACTTGGCGAAAATGAATTTCCAGTTTGGGTTTATCGCGACGGCAAAGCTAATTATCCAAAGAAGCTATTTCCCCAAAGACTTGCGATACTTCCCGGGAGTGGTGCCGACGATTTTGCGAAAGCTGGAACTCATGTGGCTTTGGGAGGAAAAGCCAACCTGGTATGCAATTTCTGCAAGCGTCAATTTACTTTTGACTAACAGGCTTTTCGCTTTCTGGACGCGGTGAAGCATTACAAATCGGTGCGGCGACACTCCTGTTTCAATCTTGAACATCCTCGCAAAGTGAAATGAGCTCACACCAGCAATTTGGGACAAAACTTGAATGCTCAGATTGTCATCGACATGCGAATCAATGTAATCAGTGACCTCTTTAGTTTTGGCAACTCCCAAGCCAAATTTAATCTCAGCACCTTGCCGTTTGGCCAATTGTTGAAAGATGTCCGTCATCAAGAGTGAAACAAGAGCTTCCGCTCGCAGTGCTCCACCATCGCCGTCTGACAAAAGAAAGTCACGGAGTAACGCTGAAATGACGTTGTGACGATCAAGATGGATCGCGGGTGGAGTTGGCTCATCAAGCTTGATGGCAGATGGAATTTCGTCGATGTACCGTTGCCGGATACTGGCGGGACAAGCAACATAAAGCAGTTCCCCGGACCGCTTGCTTCGGCAGTACTGATCAGCTCCTTGAGGAACAAAAGCAAAATCGCTTGGGCCAGCTTGAAATGGCCGGATGCGAGACGTTCCATTGCCTCCAACACCAGTGAATACGCTCTGATACAGGGCGATCACATCAACCGGGGACTGATAACTCGTCTCCAAATTGTCTACCGGAGGAGCGAAACCGATGACCAACTTTCCGTTCGTCCATCGTTTCTCAATTCCCGGCCAAGGTCGATCCATTTTATCTCCACGTACTCATGATTTCAAAGACAAGGTCTCGGGACAACGGATCAAACTCCGGATTTTGCAATAACCGGGGTAAGTTTAAACAGATAACAGCAAATTTTTACTGCTGAGACTAGGCCGATCGGTTGTTTTTAGCAAGTACTTCGCAGAATTTTTCGTTGACTATTTAGATAAAATGAACTTGCAGCAGCGCTCTAAATGGCGAAAACGTTTTCCCAAGCCCGCCACGGGCCTTATCAAAAATCACCTAGCCCTCATCAACAACCAGCTCGCCGGTCATTTGGACGTTTTGGAGCATGCTGGCGTAGTTGGGAGCAGTGCGCTTTACTTCACGATGAAGCGACTTCAATTCTGTATGGTTCGCATTTCCTCGGATCCTTACGACATAGTTTAAGGATTTGAAGCCTGTCTGAGAGGCCTCGCCAACGCCAAGGAGGCCGCGTAAATCAATTCGGCCAATTGTTTCGACTTCTACTCTTTCCAACGTGATACCTCTGGCTGCCGCATGCACAACGTAGGCCACCATCATGCACGCATTGACGCCGGCAATCAGTAATTCTTGCGGATTGAGCCCATCATTGGAATCGAAGAATTCATTGACGATCTCAGATTCAGGGCCAAACGTTTTTTGGATCTTCACATCCCCAATTGAGTACGAGGAGGCCTCGATTCCAGTTTTATTCTTATCATCCCAGCTCGAGCTAACGCAAAAATTAAGGATTGCTTGTTCAGGGTGTTGTTCAACCCATTTTTTAAAGCGATCAAGCTGCGAGATGTTGATTCCATTGATGGTACGCATTTGTCAAAATCCTGAAGTAGCCGTGAAGAGCACTCTTTAGTTGTTACTAGGAAATTCATCGGTCTTTGATCCATTTACTGATTCGTAAAAGCTTCAATATCTGCGATCAACGCGCCGACAGTTTTGTAGCGCTCGCTGGGGTCTTTGCGCAGACATTTCATCACGACTGGATCCAGATCACCTCGCCGTACCGGGGCGAGCTCCGCCGAATCGAAGTTTTGACGATCGGACTGAAAGAGTGCTTCATCAACGTTGTCCTGCACGCATTGGGAAGGAGCGACTAGGTAATCTGTTCGACGGCATCTCAGAAATTCGTCAAAACTTTCGCTCTTGTTTTTCTTGTCTGCCGAAAATGGATTTTTCCCGGTCAGCAAGCGGTATAGCAGAATGCCCAGACCGAAGACATCACTACGGCAATCAATGTTTCTCCCGGCTGGCTCCAGTTGTTCGGGAGACATGTAGGCCAATGTACCGACCAAGTTTCGAATGTCGCAATCCTCATACTTTATCGGGTCGTTGATGAGCGAAGTGGCAATTCCAAAATCAATGAGCTTTACCAGCGGCTTGTCATCAATGACCGTAACCAGCACATTGGACGGCTTGAGGTCACGATGGACAACGCCCTTTTGATGCACGTGTTGAACTGCGCGACAAAGCTGGATAAACAACTCCAACTTCGCGTTCAACGACAGCATTTGTTTGGCGCAGTATTTTGTGATTGGAATTCCATCGACCAGCTCCATCACTAGAAATGGCTGCCCACCAATTGAACCCGCCTCAATAACGGTAACGATATTGGGGTGGCTCATCATCCCGAGCGTTTCACACTCAGCGCGGAATTGTGCCATCAAGCATTTGCGTTTCGCTTCCTTCGATTCGGCTTCATTGCACATTATTTTGACGGCGACTTTGCGTTTAAAAGGAGCCGTTTGCAACCCTTGATAGACAACGCTACTACCGCCACGTCCTAACTGCTCTTTCAGCTGAAACTTCCCGGCAATGGACATTTCCTCAGTCGCGGTCTGGCAATGTTCATCGGATCGGAATGAGGTCACTTCATCGACTAAGAGCCTGCCGAAGTCCAAGTCTAGCACCGACCCGGTGTGTTCTTCATGCGCAGAAAGAAGAAGTTTGACACTCTCAAGAAGCGCTCGGTCTGCGCCGCACACTTTCTCAATGTACTCCCTACGGCTAAGTGGTGATTGTTCGAGCGCATCAAGGAAAAATGACTTCGCGTCGTCATTGGAAAACGCGGTTGCCTGATTCGAATTTACATCCAGCACTTCGAGCACTGCCACCAACCGATTCACTAAGGCGTGGGCCAGTTCGATACGCGGATCACCGACAGGAGGAATTCGATCGACGATAACAACAATACCCGCTGCGACCGAGTTGTTTTTGACAAAGGGGAAGTGGATGAACCCATTGCAATTTACTCTGCCGCGATAATATTCAAACAACTGTGGGGTAATGTCAGATTGTTCTTCAAATGTAGAAACGTACGACCTTATTCGGCGGCGCGGGCGACAGTTGGCATCAACGAGTGAATTGGGTAACGGCAAACCTCGGGGTACCGGATGAACAGTTTTGACATCTGCAAAAACGCCATCGTTAAGGATTATCGACGGAGTGGCGATATCTAACGTCCAGTCGTATTGCCAGTATTCGACTATCGCTGTTTGCAAAATCGTTGTGATCTGGGTCATCAAATGCCGAACAAGCTCCTCTTTCGAGGTTCCTTGGTTATCGAAACAACGCGAATTTGCAAGTGCATAATTCAATCGAGTCAGATGCCGTGTTGCGGCATAATGCACGCCATTGGATATTGACGAGTCATCGACTCTTTGTAAAGCCATTGGTGAATGCATAACATTACCTTCCACAGGTGAATTGAACTGATGACAGGGCTGACGATTGAGCGGGTTGCACGAATTCGACAGGCTCTTCTCGAGCGGCCATCAGTTTTCGACGCTTGAAAACGAAGATACGCAAATATAAGAGCGTTTTGCTGAGTAGTCTTTCACCTGATTGCTGTGGTAACACGTTCTTGCTTTTAAATGCGTAAACGATGCTTGCTCGGCAAAAAGCAGAAAAGCAGTTAGGCTTAGTCGATTTCCGCGGTTAGTACCGGTTAGACCTCCGGTTGAACTTAAACAAATTGCTTCTTGGCGTTTTTGGGGCTATCCTTGACGCCCTCGGCCAACTTTTGGCGTTTCAAACGGTTTTTTTTGCGGGTTATAACGTGCTCGGCATTGATTCCGCGTAGGGCTTTCTCCCTTCGATTTGATACAATCGTGACAAAGCACTAGATTCGGCCTCCAGATAGCAAAAATCCGGTCAAGAACGCCTGTTTTGGCAAGCTAATGCTTTGGATTGGCTTTTATTTGAATCATTTATCAATTCGGGGCCTTGAGGTGGTAGACTGCCCAAGG
>CALKXO010000322.1 GCA_938003615.1 uncultured Pirellulaceae bacterium
CAAATGCTCTGGCGCGACTTCTTCGAGTACAGCAGTCATCTTCTTTCTCCGAGACTATCAATTCGTCTCAATAGTTTCCGAAATTCCACTGATTACTCAAATATCAGTTTTTAGGTAAATTCCTAACTGCCAATCGCCTTATTGGGATGTTGCTGCCAGCGACACAGACAGTCGGCGGTCACCGACGGAGAACAACCTGCTTGAATAACCTGAAACAAATTTCGTTGGCGATGATCAACTATTCATCTTCCAAGATGCATTTTCCGCCCGCCTACATCGCGGATGAGAACGGAAAACCCATGCACAGCTGGCGCGTGCTGCTTCTGCCTTATCTTGAGCAAGAAGAACTTTACAACCGATACTCGTTCGACGAACCGTGGGACGGCCCCAATAACTCAAAATTGCACGACGAAATCGTGGACTTTTATCACTGTTCTCATGATAAGGCCGCCGCAGCCAATGAGACAAGCTACATGGTGGTCGTCGGGAAGGGGACTGGGTTTGATGGCTCCAACACGGTCAGCTCTTTCGATATAACTGACGGATGCTCCAAAACGCTACTGGTTGTTGAAGTCAAAAACTCTAGCACCCATTGGATGGAGCCTGTTGATATCACGATGGATGAGGCTGTCGTGCGGTACACTGAATCAAGCACCGCTGGTTCTTGTTGCAACCACTCAGGCACAGTCAACGTTTCCTTGTTTGATGGATCAACTCACTCAATAAGCGTGCCAGCCGATCCGAAACAGCTTCGGAACCTGATCGAGATTGCGGATGGAAATTTTGTTGATGTCGTTGAATTGTGAATTGGCTGTTTAGTAGACATCCTAAGCGGTGAAGAGCCGTTCAAGGCGGCGTCGTTTTTGTTCGCGATCGGCGACGTAGGGCTGTTCTGGATTGTCGCCACGATTCTGTACCGCAATCGCATCGTGATCAAGGTTTAGTTCTATGCAGCGTGTTGCATCGGAGGATTCTATTTGAAACAGGGGAGGGCAAACGTTATTATTTACTCGACACACTGAGAACGTGCCGCCAATCCTGAATGCCGCCAATCCTGAATGCCGCCAGTTCCGAATGCCCATAAATCCTGAATGCCGTAAAGAGAGGGACAGAATGAATATGCAGGACAACAACGCTTATCAGGCACCAAAGACCATGAGCCACCCGGAAGCGAAGCGAAAACCTGAAAAGCCCTCGGGTTTTACTTGGACGGAATTAGTAGTCGTGCTTGCGATCATTGGAGTGTTGATCGCAATGTTGCTTCCTGCGATGCAATCGTCCAGAGGACCGCATCACCGGACCCGTTGCTTGAACAATCTAAGGCAGATTTCGCTCGCGACACTGAACTACGAGTCCGTCAACGGGCATCTTCCACCTGTTTATCTTGCTGACGAAACGGGCAAGCCCATTCACAGTTGGCGGGTGCTGCTTTTGCCATACCTAGAACATCAGGAACTCTATGACCAATACTCGTTCGATGAACCGTGGGACGGGCCGAACAACTCAAAATTGCACGACGTCATCATGGCAGCCTATCAGTGCCCTTCAGCCGGCAGCAGACAGCCGGGACACTGCTCCAATTACATGGCAATCACTGGCAAGGGTACTGCTTTTGATGGCGACCATAAGACTACGTATGCAGAAGTGGCTGACGGCGTGTCGAGCACGTTGACCTATATCGAAGTTCCCAATTCCAACACTCACTGGATGGAACCCGTTGACCTTCCACTTGATGTGGCACTCACACGTCTTACGGATCCGGCTAAGTCCAAAGCTTGCTGTAATCATCCGGGTGGTATCAACGTTGCGTTGATGGATGCATCAACCCATTCGATTGACTTTCCAGTTTCAGCGGAAGTTTTGAGGGCGTTGGTCGAGATCAATGACGGAGCAACGGTCGATGTTTGCGACTTGTAGAAAAGGCAGAGCTAACCTTCGGTTCCCAGCCCACTGATGGCGGCGGCGGTCAGGGCAGCCGTTTCGACGCGCAGGATGATTTCGCCGAAGCTGACAGGAGACCAGCCAGCATCGGTCATCAACGCGAATTCCGCATCGGAGAAACCGCCTTCGGGACCGATCAGCCAGCCGATCGATTCAGATTCGTCCAGTCGGTCCTTCACCGAAGCAAGATTCGCCTCGTTGTAGGGATGAGCAACGAAGAAGGAAGTGGTCGCATCTTTGGCCGGCATCGCGATGGCCTCGGCAACGGACGCGGCAGGTAGGACCTCCATCAAATAGCTGCGGCGGCATTGCTTGGTAGCTTCGATAACTTGCTTTTTTAGTCTCCCTAGCACTTTTTCGTTAACTTGGGCGACACTTCGAGCAGTATTGAGGGGTATGAGACGCTGGACGCCAAGTTCCACGAGTTTTTCAATTAGAAACTTTTGTCGATCACCCTTTGGCAATGCCGCCACAATGGTGATCGAACGTTGTAGTTTACGTTCAGGACGGGAGGAAGAGACCTTTTTGACGGTGACGCTTTTTTTACTCTTGGCGGTGATTTCGGTTTGGTGCTCGTTGCCGCTGGCATCAAAGAGCGTAAGCGCATCACCGACCTTGGCCCGCATTACATTGGCGACATGGTGGGCCTGATCGCCGGAAAGCTCGATTTCAGAGCCCTCGAAGGGGGAATCTATAAAAAAACGATCGGCCAATGGAGTCACCGGTTAGGTTTGATCTGGAAACAATGTGAGAAACCAAGTTACAATCAGCGGAGATCGATGATTAAATTGCTGAGGTTTATTTGAATCAGTAGCCGCTTCTCTCCGAGAAGCGTGTTCCTCTCGGAGAGGTTGTGAATTTTTGAGACATTGCTTTTGTAAGGATCGATCGCGCCGTTCGTAGTACCGGCTTTAGCCGGAATTTGACAGGATATCCCGGTTCCATTCCGCCTAAAGGCGGTACTACAAACATCCTAGCGAAAATTCACAGCCTCGGAGAGAGGGACCTACTAATACTACAGCGCAAGTTCGCGAACCTGCCACAAGATATTGCAGTTGCAAGGTGGTGACAGCTTCAGCATATTGTGCAAGCAGGGTCGGACTTGCGCTGTGGTACGAATGAGCTTCACTCATCAAATTGCCTGAAGAATTTATTTCGAGTTAGAACGCTCGAGTTTAAGTGCTGAAGTTCGAATCCTAAAATTAATAATCCAAAATACGGCAACTGACTGGCTTGGTTGCTAAACTACGATATGACCGAGATCACATTTCCACAAGACGAGGGCGAACCGCTAACGGTTGATTTGAAGCACCCGGGGGTCGCCGCTTTGCTGGCTTGGCTAGTTCCCGGCGCGGGCCATTTCTACCAAGGCCGAAAAGGTAAAGCGATTTTGTTCTTTATTTGTATCATGGGCACCTTCCTGTTCGGACTGGGGTTAGGGCGCGGCAGGGTGGTCTATGCTTCGGCCAAACCGGGCGACTATCGCTGGCAGTACCTTTGCCAAGTCCAATGTGGTTTGGTCGCAATGCCAGCAGTGGCGCAGTGGTTACAAACGGCTGATGGAAAAGATCCGTTCTTTGTTTTGTGCGAGCGCTACCCCGGCAGCCATTACGATGAGAGCCTGCGATTCAAAAAAATCACACCAGAGAACCGAGATCCTCAGTACTCTGGGCCAACTCTCAAGGACGGGTTCATGGCACCGCCGCCGGGACCAGTTTCGTTAGGCAACAATCCGGATGTAATGTCGATGTGGTATTTTGATTACCGGCATGACTACGACATGGGCCTACTGTTCACCGTGGTGGCCGGGCTGTTGAACGTGCTGGTGATTTACGACGCTG
>CALKXO010000323.1 GCA_938003615.1 uncultured Pirellulaceae bacterium
AATACTACATTGAGAAAACCGAAACGACCAAAGGCTTGAGCGTTGCCGTAAGGATCATGGAAAAGATCTATCAGACGGGAAGAAAGTACGCCGAGGATTTCAAGAAAAAAATGAAGATCAAGTTCGATGAGCACCTGCCACGATGGAACTATACTGCCATTCCCAAGGCCATCTGAAATCGGGAAGTTATTTCGTGACTAATCCTAAGGGTGGCATTGCTAGGGCGAGATGCCAAGAGAATCGAAGGACTGGGTAGACAAAATTTACTATTGATATTCAAAAGACTTGATGATTTGTTTTAAAGAAATGATGGGTTTTGTGAAGAAGAGCCAACTAGAGGAACTGACAGAGATTTTCCAACGTGGTCATCTCAGTGACAGCGAGTTAACCTCGCACCAACATTCAATGTCTAGAGAAGAGCTGTGGCAAGATCTGTGTGAAAACGTTAGCTGGCTGTCAGCGGCAAGGCCTTCAAGGGAGTTTGCTCAAATACGTGGTGATACAAAACTGCGTCGTAGAGACGTGTTCCCTTCGGGGACTAGCCCATTTCTATTGGCGGATACCCGAAGAGTGGCGAGGTCTTATGCCAGAATGCAAACCGCAGAAGAAATATCCATGTCATTTGTTCAGTCATTACGTCCCTGGGGGGCGATTTGTTGCGACAGAGTTGTTTGGCACTTTATTGACAAGCCTTTCTTGAACGTTGCGTACCTTGGAGGTCCGTTTGATTTTGCAATTGATACCGTTTGGGAGTCCATCAACAGAAACGACCACAAATGCCCCAGTGTTACAGCGAATAGCGCAAAGGTGCCAGCGCTTTTGAGAAAAACGATGGAGGCAAATGATGGCTGGGAATGCGCCGTCAGAGCCAATGCGGAAATAACAGGACCTAGATATGCGATACCAGAATCTAACTGGCAATCTTTCGGGCGTATTGATAACCCGTTCTCCATCTTGCTTGCTTTGTGGAAACAGGAATGCTTCATTTTCAATATTCCGACTTCTGAAAATCCACAATTGAGTCTGTACATGAGGCGTTAGGACCAAACAACGGGGATTGCGCCAAGAAGCTTGGCGAAGGGGGAAGATGAAGTGAGCCATAAACGGGGACAGGTCGGACAGGTCCAGTTTTGACAATTGTGTGAGAGCTTCGCTGGGGTCAGAGAGGAGGCAGAGCGAGATCAATCAGGATTCGGCGACGGTTGCATTAACTGATCAGGGCCTTCAGTTTGCGGATCAAATGAGCTGATCGGTTGCTTCATCGCATCCGCCTCAAGCATCCGTTTACGCCTGCGCCGGCGACGTAGATCTTTTCTTATGCAGTCCCACCAGGGAGAGCCCGATAAGGCATGTGACGACAGAAAAGAGACTGAAGTTGTTCGTCAGCGCGATTCCACACAGCATGATGATCGCCGCCAATGAAGCAAATTGTCGTGGCATCAGCCAAAGAAAACCACAGCACCACTCGCTGCACACTACCAGTCGCGAATGCCACATCGCAGCGACAGGCAGTGACTCTGGGGCGAGAGAGCGGCGCAAGAGGTTGTATGTCCAGAAATCACGATCTTGGTAATAGATTTCGTAAATGACACTGCCGCTCCAATATCCGGGAGTTAGCTTACCAACGGCTGCTCCGAGAAAAATCAAAGACAGGATTAGATGCGTCAACCAAGTAGCGCGCTCAAACAGACTTTCAAACGGTTCATGCAAACGCGTCGCCATCCACAGGCACCACAATGACGACCACCCGCAACATACAAACGTCACGTCGTTGTAGCTCATCTGATGAAGACACAACACAATCAGCGCAATGAAATTAAGCGCCGTTAAACGAAGTATGTTTTTCTGTGTTCTGGCAAACAGCACCAAAGCGGCACTGAGCCACGCCAGCAGCCAAGCCACGCGCACGGTTTCCAAACGCTGTAGCGGCCACGGAAAGAATGCATCTCTCAAGGGGAATTCTAGATGCACCGAGTTCAGCCAGAAAAAGAAAGAGGTTTTCCAAATCAGCGAAATGAAAATCGTGGCTTGAACCAATTTTAGGAGCGCCGTATTGTCAGCATCAATATTGTCAGCATCAATGTTGTCAGCATCAAGAGACGCTCCATTAGTTTTATTTGAAACGTGAAGCTCACTCATTGTCACCTCCGCCTGCCACTGACTCCCAGCGTTTTGAAATGCGTCGAACGATCATGGGCGCGGGCGATGCTATGTCCGTTGGTTCTTTGGAAGGATCGCCCGGTTGCTGCAGTTCCCAGCGTGTGACAAGTTGAATGTCACCAAACGTGGACCTCATCTCGAACGTCCCTTGGCGACGCTTTGAAAAACAGTTGATCGTGCGGTCGCCAAAGGTGACAAATCGTGAAGGGAAATGATTCACCGTTCGTTTAGTGTAAGTTGGGTCTGTCGGATCAAAAGGAGCAGCGCCCAGTAGTTCATTGGAGAACTGGATCTGGTTCTCAAAGTTGTACATCGAAGGGACCGACTGGTGTGCCGCCCAAATCGCGAAATTGTCCGAGCCAAGGTGGAAGCGTTCCATTGCCATGTCACGCATCGTTGGAGAAAAAATGATAGACAGCGTCCAAGCGATGGTAGCGAGGATTAGCGCCAATAGGACAAGTCCCGCACGATCTTTCTCGGCAAGGGTGGCAGACAGAAATCGGATGCTACGCAACATAACCGGCGATGAATTGTGGAATGAATTTTTAATGGAGGCCGTTAGACGGTCGGGCGAGAGAGTCGTTTCCGCCACTTTTAAAGTGTGCGATAGCGCAAACATCTGGTCAAGTGTCTATTCAATGTTCGCGACGCCGGAATTAGTGATACGCATGGCGAAGCGAAATGTCTTCCAAATAGCGCAAAAACAGCAGCCGGCTATTGCGGAAGCTTCGCCTGAACTGCCAATTCATCCTTGCAGTTTCAATCGCCCCCTGCGAAAATGGAGTTCGACTGAC
>CALKXO010000324.1 GCA_938003615.1 uncultured Pirellulaceae bacterium
CCGATGAACTGAACTTCAATGAAATCAAGGAGCTTTGCGGCCTGACCGATGGCAACCTCAACCGGCACCTCAAAGTCTTAATCGACAGTAAAATTCTCTCCGTGAAAAAAACGGGCAGCGGGCGCAACACCAATAGCCAATATCGCATGACAAACAAAGGCCGTCAGCAATTCGCCCGTTACTTGGAGGCGCTGGAAACCATCCTCAATGCGGCTCAAGCTTCTTCATCAGCTTCGTCGCCGTCCACACAGGGACCGGACGGCGGATTAGCACCAGCTTCTGGATAGCTGCGGAGCATCGATAGCCGCGGATTCTGGATAGCCGCGGATTCTGGATAACGCCGGATTCCAACGGAGTACTAAACTCATCCACTAACCCCAACCATTACACCCATTCACTCTGCATTGCAGAGCTAATTCACCAATACTCCCTATTTTTTCAGGCCTGCAGTCATCCTTTTTTGGAAATCAGTCCTTAGTTACTCAAACTTCACTAACGCCGTGAAAGACCGCTATGAAATCGACGACCACAAAACGAAATTCGTTCTTTGAGAACCTCTATCAATTAGACCGCATTTTGCGAGGTGATGCGACGCGCCCGGAACATCTACATAAAGCGGAAATTGAAATACCGGTTGTTGGCATCTCCCTGACGATCATCTGCTTGGCGGTGGTTTACGGATTCTGTATGGGCGTATTCGCTTTGGTGCGCGGATTCGAAAATGCGGCGTACGCTGGAGCTTTGTTACAAACGAGTGCTTCGATGTGCAAGGTTCCTTTATTGTTCATGCTGACGTTGGTGGTGACGTTTCCATCGTTGTACGTGTTCAACGCCCTCGCAGGATCAAATTTAAAGATCTTTCCCGTGTTGAAGTTGCTCATTGCCTCACTCTCGGTGAACATCGCGGTGCTGGCGTCGATGGGACCGATTCTGGCATTCTTTAGCTTGAGCACCCCCAACTACTCCTTCATTGTGCTGCTCAATGTAGTCGTGTTTGCCGTCGCAGGAATACTTGGCCTAGTGTTTTTGATTCAAACGCTCGGCCGTCTCACTGCTAATGAATCTAAAACCAAGCCAAGCGTTGACACCACTTCTACCGCTGGAGCGCTTCCTACCGATGTGCATCGGACGCCAGCAAGTCTGAACAAGCCACCGGTACCGGCACACATCAAACTCCCTGAGACCGCCGGGCCACTGGACCTGCCGGCAAACATGGTCCTTGGTAATTCGGTCTGGCGAGTTTTCTATTGCTGGTTGGTAGTCTTCTGCTTGGTGGGATGCCAGATGGGCTGGGTGCTGCGGCCTTTCATTGGCGATCCCAACTTGCCCTTCGAGTGGTTTCGCAATCGGCATTCCAATTTTTTCGAAGCCGTATTCAACCTGATTTTCTAACGACTCAAGGAATACGCGTTCCGAACATCGAAAACCTAAACCCCAATCCCATCCATGCGATTTCCCATCTATGCGATTTATTAGAGAACAACTTCGCTGCGGCCTGCAGAGCGTGGTTCAAGGGTTCCATACCGTTGACTGCGTTCTGCGCCCCGGTGGCGATCATCAAGGCAGTATCAAAACTGGCGAACCTGCTGAATCTATTGAAAATCAACCAAACTGGCCTGACGACATTGCATCAATGAAGACAACCGCTTGGATCGTTTGTCTTGTAGGCCCGCTGTATGGTATCGCCATGGGAAGTTACGCTTGGGTCGATGGGTATCGCAGCTTCAGTGCACAAACTTTACAAATGTTGTACTCCGGGCTGAAGTTACCGCTGCTGATAGCGACAACCGTAATCCTTGGCCTGCCAAGCTTCTATGTACTGAACACATTGTTTGGGCTTCGCGCGGACTTCCGAGAGGCAGTTCGCGCGGTCGTGTTTGCGCAAGCCGGCCTCGTCACGATCCTCGCATCGCTGACTCCGCTAACGATGTTCTTCTATCTCTCCAACACATCAACATCGTCTTATTCGGCAGCAATACTCTTCAATGCATTTATGTTTGCCGTCGCCAGCATATCGGCTCAACGTCTACTGGCGTCGTGGTACGAGCCTCTGATCAAGAAGAATCCTCGCCACCGCAACATGATGGCGATCTGGATATTCGTATACGCTTTTGTCGGAATTCAAATGGGATATGTGTTACGACCTTTTATTGGCGATCCAACTTCGGCGACCACCTTTCTGCGGGAGAACCCGTTTCAGAATGCCTACATGCGCCTTTTCTATCTTGTCCAAGAGGTCGTGGGGGCAGGCTAATTACTTGTCGAACCAAAAAAAGCCGCTTGTCGAATTTCTTCAACAAGCGACTTTCAGCAACAATCAAACAATCGACACCCAAAAAAGTGTCAGAAGCTTGTAGTGTGTCTATCTTCTGAAAAGGTTAAAGATACCGCCAAACGTAAACACTTGAGCAATGGTGTTCCCGATCAGCTCTCCCTTGCGATACTCAAGGATGATCAAATCACCAGGCTGGATGATGACACGCTCGCTTGGATCAGCCAGTGCGTATCGTAGATCGACATC
>CALKXO010000325.1 GCA_938003615.1 uncultured Pirellulaceae bacterium
CTTAATATCTCAGAGCCGCGGTTTCAGACTTGCACTTATTGGGACGAAGACTGGTAGTGGCCAAAATTGAAGCCATCAAAAACGTTATCTCAGCTTCACGTCGGACTCAGGTCCGATGCGAGTTGGAAGGATTCCTACTACTGAACCGGTCGATGTGACCGAAACGCCTCTACGTAAGCCACGCAGCAGAAAGAAATGCAATCAACCACCTACGCACTCCTCAAGTATAGTGTTGGCCATTTCGCACTCATTTCGAATGTGCATCAGAGTATGAACGACTGCTTTGGAGTACTCGGCGTTCTTGCCAACAGCTTTCGAAAGAAACTCCAAATTGTCTTCCCAAGCTTCATAAGCCATCGCGTCACCATTTAAATATTTGGCGTAGTACTTATCTGAATTGCGTGCCTTTGTTTCGATTTCGTCGCAGAGAGTGCCACGGCATTCCTTGAGATCATCCTCTCGCAAGTTGTATATTGCTATCGAGACTTCAGCTTTCTTGTAAGCGTACCCGTCGGTGTCTTCACACTTCGTTGGATGTGGGATCACATTTCCATTACTTTCGAACCAAAGAAGACTTGTATCTGCCTTCTTAAATGGATCTAAGAGAAGTGGTCTTTCACCAGCGCAAGACCCTCGTGTGCATTGGCGACTCTTCTCTTCCCAGAGTGGGAACTCAGTCCCTTTGCCGCCAGCTACTCCTCGGGTTTCCTCTTTCCCAAATGAGTTGCAATAGGTGCAACAAAGCCGGTAATTTTCCCAATCGTACGCAAGCCACCAATATCCACCATGATTGGAACAGTCTCTTACAGCATTCTTAGGTCGGTAATGGTCTATTGGTTTGTGCGATCGCTTAATGATTGATTCGCAGTACCAACACTTGTTATTTCTCAACTTTGCAAACGGGGCCCGCAACTTACTCCAAAGGGTGTTGCCATCTATTGTCTTTGATATCTTCCTTTTGTCTTCGGGGTCATTGGCGTACACGCCTTCAAGCTTCTCTAACGCAGCTGTTGATTTTTCGTTCCAGTCTTCGGGTAAGATTGCTTTGACTTCTGCCTTCGGAATATGCCTCATTGTTTTTTATCCCTCTTGCGATTCTTCAAAAACGCCATCGCTTGCGCTTTTTGCTTTGCCTTTTGTCCTAGAGTCAAGATCACATCGTGCAGGTTATGCTCTCGCTCATACTCGGCCATTGCTTCTACAAACTGTGCGTACATGGGGTCACGAACTGTTGTCGTGGAGTCGATTGCGCCAAGTTCTTGTTGAAGTCGTTCAATCTCGTCTTTATCCTTCTTGTTGAGCTTGTTCTTTGCTCGGAGCGCTCGTAAGTCATCCAAGTGCCCAAGCATTTCGATCGACATTGCTGATCTAAGGCCATAAATCTCACTCGTAAGTAGCGAGGCAATGCTCATCCGCTTCGGTGCACGAGCTGGTGGATTGGCGGTGATTTGATTCGTTTGATCATCCCTTTGAAGCAGTTGAACCTGATTTTGCTCCAGTCCTATGACCACCAGAGGGTCATGGGTGGCCATCACAACGTGGCTGTTCTTTTGTGTTCCGCCGATTTTTTCTAGAAAGTCGAGGTATTGCACGCTCCAAGCAGCGTTCAGGTGCGTATCCGGCTCGTCGAGCAAAAACAGCGCTTCGTCTTCACGGGTAAATCGAAGTAGCCCGAGCACCATTAGCAACTGTTGCTCGCCTTCACTCATTTCTCGAAAAGTAATCGAACCATCAACGTTTGTCGCTTTTACATTTACGCGAATTTCGCTGATCAATTCTGAAATGTAGGTGCTCTCCAACGCCTTGAAAAAAGCCTGTTGCGACTTTGCCTGATTGGATGAGCTACTTCCTCCCGCGACCCGGTACTGCGCGGCAAGTTCTCTTATCTCAGTGATGCCCTTCAAGAATAGGTAGAGATGTTCCTTTTTGGTTGCTTTTCTAAATCCGGTCCGGACTTCGTGAACTCGACGTAAGGGAGCAAGCGCCAAATCGTACAACTTAGATAACAATCCTTGCACGGTTCCGCGTGCAAACCAGAATCTTGGATCGCCTTTCTTGCTCTTCCATGACATTGGTTCGCGCATTACAAACAGTGCGTAATCCAACGCAACGATTCGAAGCTGCTTCTGAAGAAATTGTTTTACCTCTGAGTCCTTTTCTAAGAAGAAGGCCAACAAAGCAAAGTGGCCATGAACCGGTCTCGCATACAATAATCTACGCAGTGGATTCTCTTTATCCTTCAGGAGATCGGTGTAAAACTTGTTTTGATGGGCATCGAAGTGCTCTTCCATTCTATTGCTAGTCCCGGAATAGTATCCGAATACGTAACTGGGCAGGTACATGTCACGAGCTGTGAAGAATTTCGGCCATGAAATTGCCTCGCCGTTTACATGAATTTGATATCCGCTCTGACTTTCACGTTCTGGGTCTCCGTCAATTTTGATTTCGTTTCCACGACAGGCGTACGAAAGTTCATAGGAAAACCGAGGACTCTCGTTTAGGTCTAAGTCCCGAAAGATAAGCGTAGTTGCTTCCAGGATATTTGACTTTCCCGTACCGTTGCGTCCGACCAGAACCGTCGTGGATGACTCCTCTCCAAACTTGATGGAAAAGTCGGTTAGGTTCTTAAATTGGGAACGAATGTGCAAAGAAGCGAGTTTCACTTTTTGACTCCCAGCAGGACATCCGTGTCATTTGGTCGAATCTCTTCAATTCGCTTTGCTTTGATTTCTTTACGGAGTTCTACAAAAAAATCGTCGATCGACTCGTTGTCGAATCCTGCAGAGTCATACAGCGTTTCTGGCGACATTGGCTTTGATTCTGAGTTCAACACATCTGTAACGTTTTTTCGCTTACGAGTCGCTTTTTTTGTTGGCACTGGTCTAGGCCTCTTTTTTTGTGGTTCGTTTTGTCGTTTTTTGCAGATGCGGGCGAGGAGTTCAGCGGCCGGTTCGTCACTCGGATCTTGCGGGACCAACTCGCCTCGGAACGCTTTCGAGAGAATGGATTGGTCCAGTTGCGTCAACGACGATTCCATTGAGGCTAAACCGCTCTCCACCGCGGTGCAGGCTTCGTCATTCGTAACAAGCAAGTCAGCGATCGCTTGCTGTTCGGCAAGTGGTGCGAGAGCGATCGGTGCATCTAGGATCTTGGCTTGCGAGAGATTACGCATCGAGTTGCTGGTGCCAGTGGCGTTGCCTTCAAAAGACTTGCGCACCGACTCGGACCGAAAGCCGTACAGCAAATACTCCGGTACGAGTTCTTTTGAGGCAGGATTCATGCGAAGTGTTTTGTCCGACAGCATCAAGTTCGGGTAGTCCGCCTTGACCAACACTACCGCGCCGATGAGCTCGACCGTATTCGCACGGGAAATCAGTAGATCACCTTTTCGTGGAGTCGGCGTGTCTCCGATTTCGTCACCGTCCTTCAATGCTTTGTTTGCGTTGGGATCGAATTCTCGCCAAGTCACAGCGCTGACCTTCAAGACGCCGGATTCGCCATGTCGCGCGGGGTGTGACATTGCCGTGGGACTTCGACCGGCATCAAAGGACTCGATGAGGTCTCCAACTTGGCACCAGCACCAGCCGTCCGGCAGTTCGGACAACTCCGACTCATCAACCGGCTCCGGTTCCTTGTACTTGTCCTGCCAGTTTTTGGGGGGCTGTTTGCCTTTGGCTTCGTACTTCGCGAGCTGCTCGGACTGCCAGCGCTCTCTTCGCTCGGTGCGGATGCGGAGGAGAAGCTTGCTGGCCGTTTCCTGCGCCGGGTTTGTCGCTTGGGCACCGAGACCCGAGTTTTCCTCGCTTGGTGCTGGTGGAGATGGACTCTCAGGAGTGCCCATCCTACGGCGGGCTCGCCAGTCTGCCGTCAGCTTCCCACTGAAAGCATCGCGCAGCACACTCTGACGAAGCTGACCGATCAGCGGCCCG
>CALKXO010000326.1 GCA_938003615.1 uncultured Pirellulaceae bacterium
CGAGATAGAATCGAATTCCCGAGACATGGGAATTCTAATTGTCGCTCAATTCGAAATTGACTCACTCAAACTGCTAGCAAATGACAGCAGGGCGGAAGTTCTAATTGTCGCGGGCAGGGAATTCTAATTGTCGCTATACACCCTGTGCCGTGGGTTTCGCTCGGCTTCAGCGACTCGTACTTGCGATGGTTACCAAATTTGCCCTCAAACTCAGAGCAATTGTTTTCAATCCAAGTTCTAAACGAACTCGGATGCTGGCTTACCCGCTTCCAAGTCCAAACTCGCTTGCCAAGACCGCCATAGATTTCGCGTGCAAGAAGCCAACCGGTTTTCTTGTTTTTGCTGAAATGTGTAAATATGAAGACCATCCAAAATGCTTCATCAAGATTGTCTTCTGCCTTGAACAACAATGCTGCCTTAAGTGGATCAAACATTTCAGATTCAGGAAGGCGTCTTTCATTGCAGATATCCCGGCGTCGAATTGCTTCAACGTAATCGACACGACGAATACTATCGACAATTTGGCGAACAAATGAGTTGCGTTCGGCCTTGCCCGTGACTCCAGAAAGCTTGCAAGTCTCTTTTGAAAACTCTAACACCAACTTCTCTAAGTTGGTAATTCGCGACTTATCTTTATTTCTCATCTACAAACCTTGAAATTTTAGGCACAAGCCAATCCGAAATGTTGCTCTTTACCGCTGCAGAGACGCCATAGCTGCTTTGCAGGTTGTGGTTGAAGCCTAGCACGTCAATCGAATTCGCCAGTTTTCGCCCTTGGACATGGGTGATTTTTCCTTCAAAAGAGTAGCCTCGAACGTCTTTACCGGATTTTCGCTTGAGGTTCCAAGCAGGTTTGTAAGTTTTGGTGAGTTTTACATCGCATAAATCGACCAAGGTCTTGGTAACAGTCGTCCCATTCAACACTAGGCACACTAGCTCTGAACTCTCAAAGATTTTAGCCAAACTAAACCCGCATTCCTCCAACATTTCTCTTTGTGTTTTGGAATGCAGGCTCGCCCATTTTTCTTTCGTAGCAAAAGGCACTAAATCGACATGGCAAGCATAGTGTTCCCTGTTTCCGTAAAACGACGAGTTTGCATCAAGCAGCATTGCCTCCAAAGGTTTGAACCAATTGCTGTATGGATTTAGTTCAAAATAGTGCAGTGCAGTTTGACTAATTTTCTTGTAGTGACTTGCTTTTGCTGCTTTCCAATCGGGAATGTTAAGTGAATTTAGGGTTTCTAGGCGTCGATTGTCACCCGTTAATTCTTCCCCCTTCCCATTTACGAATTCCAAGTTGCTAGGGTTTACACCAACTGTTGCTACTTTGGATTTGAGTAGGTTCCCAAAAAAAGGAACAGGCGATGACCAAGCAATGACCTGATCCTTCCAAGCTTTTCTTTCCTCAATTAGCTTTTCCGTCAACAGGTTTAACCACCGAGGAACTGAAGTACGGGAAAAAGAGATTTGTCCAAACAGCTTTAGTTGACTCGTGGTAGATTCCCCTACTTTATCTTCCCTAGATTCAACATATGCATCAAAACATTGGGAAGTCATTTCCTTTCGCAAACGGGCAATCTCAACTTTTTTGTTGTTCTTCGCTGACCGATAGATCTTTAGCAAGCGACCGAGATCGTTCCAGTAGTCATTCAAAGAAAAGTCCGTTAAGTCCACGTTTCTGTTGTTCCGAAGTCGACTTTCTATCTTCAAGAGCTTCTTGATGGCTGGCCATGGACTTCCATCAGGCATTCTTGGCATTTCGGCATCCATCGTTCGCTGCCACCCCTCAGCAAGGTATGTTTTCGCGGCATCCAAGTCACTTTCGTAGAGATGCATACTTCCAACGAAATGATGATAGTGACCTAACTCCACGTTTAACGATCTTGCGACAAGTTCTTGGATTAAGGTAAAGGCGAAAACATCGTGTGAAAACCCACGAAAGGCATCGTTCGATCGCATGAATACGATCAAATCAAGTTTCTTGTTTCGTCGTAGGAATTGAAGATTGCACGTACATGGAATGTCCAAAAAGTCTTTTTCGATATCAGAGGCGCGAAACAGCTGAACTACAGCTCGCCTAGACGAGGGCTTCCGTTTCAACAGGTCTATTACGTTTTTTAGCTGGTCAGTTTTTGGGTTTTTGAGCCTTGGACCATAAGCCCCGTGAACAGTTCTTCCATCCTCGGAGTTTTGAACGCCATAGTCCTTTAGGTAGTACTCAATGAATCGAACTTTGTCGGTTCCCGAGAGGTACCAAAGCAGTTCACCAATAGCGCTAAAGATCTTCCCCTTTCGTTCCGAGTGGCTCAATCTCGCTCGCGGGTTTTTGAGGTGTATCTTAACCCCTATCATTTCGCGGTTCGTTCCTCGCGAGGCTTCAACACTTAGCTTCGATTTTATGAGTCGTTTCAACAGTTTATGGAGAACATCATCAAGCGTATTTTCCGAGATGTTCATTTAGCCTTCGTACCTTTCTTTCTGTTGAACATGTCCTTTTCAGGATCTTGTCCGTCCATTTTGCCTCGCATATATGAAACAGCGAAAGAACAATAGTTTATGATGTCTTTGTAGGTATCTTCCAATGATTCAAACTTTGGATGCTCCGAGGTTTCAAGAAGGGACTGAGCTCTTAACATCTTTTGCCAAATCATGTCGTGGATGGTGTCTATGCCACGACGATAATGCATTGCTTGCAGAATGTTCGAATTGGGATTTTGATAGTCTTGAGACTTTTGTTTTTGAAGGTCACAACACTATTGCAGCACACTGACTGATTCTCGCACTTTTTTGGCCATGATTTTCTCTTTCAGCAGTGTTCTTTCAGACAGTCAAATAGAATCCGTCAATGTCATCTATTGTCAAGTGTTCTGGCTGTTGGTCAGCAAATTTACTCGAATACATCAACTTGGGCTACCAATGGCACGAGTAACTTGGACAGGAAAACATCGAGAGATTCAAATGTCGAATTGGTCTGACACTCCGAACGCAACTACACGTCAGTTTCCCAAGCTCGCCTGACCTCAGCGAATAGTAAGGCGGTTCTCCAGCCGAAAACGAGCACGCCGGTCATGGCCTGAGCATTTGCCACTGGTTCTTTTGGCGTTAAGGCTTACCGTGCCGTGCTTGATGAATGCTTCGGCCCGTTGCCAAAATTCTCGCTCATCGGGACCGGGAATAATGCCCGATCCTTCTGAGACTCACGCAGCAATCACGACTTTGGAACGCTTCGTCGAACTCCAGCCACTGGAAGCAGTCGCGGTGGACTCCTTTCATCGTGGTCGTCCATGCAACGGCTGCAACTAGTATTGCGGCTGAACGTTTGTAGTACCGGCTTTCGCCAGAGGATTGATTAAAGGCGGTTTTGCTCGATTCAGTGAGCGGCCAGGCGCTAGCCGCCGGTGCATTGATGCAACGAACCGACGGCTAGCGCCTTGTCGCTCACACATGCAAAAACTCGTACGAAACGGGGACAGGTCCAATTGAATCAAACTGCACTCCGGTCCGACACGCCGAACGCTACTATCCCTCATCAAGCTTGCATTTCCAAACACGTCGACCACTGGGAATAGCAACGCCGTACTCTAGCCGATAACGAGTAGGCCGGTTATGGCTTGAGGAACCGTCGGTGGATCTTTCTGCGTTATGGCTCGCCGTATAGCGCTCGAAGAAAGCATCGCTCAAACAAGTCGCAATAACGCTCCCAACGACCGTCTATAAACAGAAACAACAAGATCTGTAGTATGAGACCGACCAGCAATACTGCAAGGAAGAACCGCGAGCAGAAAATGTTTCGACGGGTGGTTCGAGAAATGGTGTTCACGCTTGAGCCTCCCACGACAAGATACCAGAGTTCAGACGACACCTAATTCTACTTTATCTCTAGCCCGCGCCAAAGAACGAAACTCTCGCCTCAGTCGCTTGGTACTCGGCAAGGCCAAGTTGATCGTAGGTTTGTGCTGTTTGGGCGTTCCGTGCTTCGGCCCGTTGCCAAAATTCTCGCTCATCGGGACCGGGAATAATGCCCGATCCTTCTGAGACTCATGCTTGAAAATGGCCACTCGTTTACGATCGACCTCTTGCGGACTTAGCGGCACCGCCATCTCGATCTCGTGCGGTGGTGGCGGCTGCGGTAACTGCGGAGGCGGATGTGGTAACAAAAACTTTGGAATGCTTCGTCGAGCTCCAGCCACTGGACTTAGAGGTGGACTTTTTCAGCGCGGCCGCCCATGCAACGGCTGCAACTAGTAACGATTCAAACCAGAGTTGACTTGGTTTGAATTAACCATCTGGCACGAAATGCCATTGGGCTGTTCTCGTAGCCGATCTCGCAAGAGATTGGAGAATTTGCTCTCAGGTAATCCAAAGTCTTGCGACTTCGGCTACGGAAGTGAGCGGCCGGGCGCTAGCCGCCGGTGCACTGATGTGACGAACCGACGGCTAGCGCCCTGTCGCTCACACGTGCAAAAACTAAGCAGTTGATTCACACAAAGCCAAAGTCCTGCAACGTTGCAAGACTTTGGCTTTTTTTTGGTGAAGTGAACGTGGCACGACTCTAAGAGTCGTTTTTCGCCGTGCCGCTACGACTCGGAGAGTCGTGTTACTATCGCTTTGAAATGCCCTCCAATCAGATGGAAGAAGTCAAGAAACCTATCGCCATTTCAGAATTTGAAACAACCCTTTGCCTTCTTTTGCTCGGGTAGGAATGCTGATCACATAATCACGATAAACGCTCAGCAACAACCCGACGCCGAAGAACAATCCGCCACCAATCATCATCAGCACCGCAGCGTTTTGCAGCATTGCAGGGAACTGAATCATGGTCAGAAGCGACAGCAAATAGATGCCAAGACCTGCTCCACCGACCAGCGTTGCTGATCGCAGTTGGCACATCACGCCGACGCCACACAATAACATCGCAATCACAATGACCGCCATCTCATGCCCGTACAGTAGCAGCGAATTAACATCGATCGTAGAGAAACGATAGTGAAACAGCATTGCCATCGTTGGCAGCATGACCAACAAACTTCCCACCCAAAGACTGGCAGACACATTCGGTTGACGGTCGGCACCCGAATCAGACTCCAACGCCCAGCCACGAAGACCAAACGTGAGGCACGCCAATCCACCAGCGACCGCAATCATTTCAAACTTCAGATACTCGTCGAAGTTCAGCAGATCATTGATCAACAGTCCAGCCGCGATCGCCAACAGCACGCTCAGCAAACCAAAAGCGGTCTGCCAGCCGTTTTGCGAGTTTAAAGCGACCAAAAGAGCGATCATCAATTGGATCAGGGTCGCCGCTACCAGAATCCATCCAAAAGGCATTCCAAACGCTTGTCCCAAGCAGTAAAGCATCATCATCACGTTACCGCCGGCGATCAGACAACGACCATGAGTACCGGTGGGAACATCGAACAGAAACTTCGCTATCAGAAGACCCAGCCCCACCAAGACGGGAGCCATTACGATGGCCAGTCCCGAAGAAAGGCCCATCAACGACAATCCGATACCAGCGGCAACCGATGTGCAGGCGGCACTTAGGAACAGATTAAAGGAAACCGCAGCGTCATCGTCCACGCGTTTGAAGCCAGAGAGAAAGAAGTTTCCTGCTGCCAGGATCAGTGCCAAGATCCAGAACGGAGATGAACCTACAGTTACGATTGTGGCAAAGCCTGAAAAATTCAGAAGCAGTGCGCCGCTGACGCACACAAGATGCACGCCAGTCATTGCCGACGCACCGCTTTGAAAAGGTTGTTTCAGTGTTGCTACGTTTGAGAATGCAGCCGCGATCAATAAGACCATAGGAATCAGCAACCCAATCAAGACCATCATCCATGGAGCAACCGCCAGCAGCGACAGTCCGTTCCAGAGCGCCAACGCTGCGACCGATCCAGAAATGATCGCCATAAAACTGGCTGCTGGTGTCACTTTCTTGGCCAGTGTGATACGCAAGAGACAAGTCGTTGCCGCTGCCATGGTGGTGAGGAAATAATGAGCCGTCATCCACGCCGGAGACATCTGCGGAAGCAGTGGAATCTCAACCAAGTGCAGATCAATGAACTGGAATAGCGCCAAACAAGCGACGATCAAGCTTCCCACAACTGTCAGATCAGCAATAACGGCATCGTCTAACTGAGTGCTTTTGGTTGTCAGTTTGGTTTTGGTCATCGGCAGCATCGTGGCAA
>CALKXO010000327.1 GCA_938003615.1 uncultured Pirellulaceae bacterium
AATATGACATGCGGGCGGTTTTGAATAAAGACGGAAATCTTTGGGGGGGCTCAGGCAATTGTTCGAGAATGCATTTTCCGGCAACATACAACCTGTCCGGAGCTTATTCGGAACTTATTCATAGGCGTCCGGAGGCGTTCACTGGCATCTTGGAGGTGCGTCAACGGTGCGAAACGGATGCGAAACGTAGGGCCACGCATACTATTTTGCCAACAGCTCAAAACCGATCCCGAAACCTCGTCGCAAAATTTAGTTAGATTCGAGTGTCAGTCAAATAAAGTACAATTTGAGATTACAATTCCGGCAAAAACGAATCTGCGTTATTCCCCAATGCTCCGCCAAATGCGTTCAAGAGAGACACTTCGTTACTTTTTTGTCGCCGCAGCCACAACGACCCTCTTAGTATGCGGCTGTCAGGAATCCAACCAAGTCGATTGTCAGGTCGTTGGCCACTCGATGGCTACGGCGTTCAAAAGTGAACACAGTGTTTTTACCTGCGATCATTGCGGGTTCAGATTTGCTTGCGATGTTGTCGAGCCTCATCAGTCGGGGCCGCCAGTCATCTGTGGAAACTGCGGTACTCAGATCGACAAAACGGGGGTTGTTCACGACGCTGATCAAGCGAAGCTGACACGGGGACAGCCAGTAAAGCGCTGGGACGTCGTCGCATTTCGAAGAGGCGATCGGATATTGGTCAAACGCGTAATCGGTCTGCCCGGTGAAATCGTTGATTTTAGGAAAGGCAATTTGCTGATCAACGAGCAGATGGTTCGTCGTTCTCCTGTACGATGGCGTGAAGTTGCAGTACCGGTTTTTGATTCCGTGCCCGGGAATGCCAATGCGAACTCGATGAAGTTGTTTGAAAGACTTGTGCCGCGCGAAAAATCAAATTGGTCGGTTTCCGCGGCGCGCTTGGTGCACCAGTCGAAGCAAGAAACAAATGCTACGCCGCCAAATTCTGAATTTGACTTCTTGGACTACAGACATCGGCGATGCTACAAGAACTCAAATGATCTCCGAACGCCGGTGGCAATCGATGACGTCTATTCGTTTAACCAATCCATCCGACGCACGCCTCATCCTATCAACGAATTGGATGTGCGGATCAAAGTCTCATTCGCAAATCAGGGTGCCATCCGGCTTGAACGGAAAACGCCCAAAGCCACGATCAGTGCGACTGTTGAACTGCAGGACGATCAAACCGTTGCGCTACAATTGATCAGACGCAGTGGAGGAGACATAGAAACCGTTGAGAACAAGGGGATCAAGGTCTCTAGTAACTCGATTGAGGTGCGATTGGTCAACTTCGACGATTCTGTTCATCTTTTCATCGACGGAAAAGAGTATTTATCGGCCATTAGATTTGAGTCGATCGAAAATCCAGATCGTTCTGACGTCGACGTGAGTCACCCCGTTGTCAGCATTGGTGTTTCGCGTGGCGATTTAGTGACCATCGAGCGCGTCTCAATCTGGCGCGACTGGTACTTGTTCCAAGATTCGCCCAAGCCAAGCGTTCGGCTACCGCTCAATATGGGGAAGCAGGGATACTACGTCGTGGGAGACAATCTTCCTGTGTCAGAGGACAGTCGGCACTTCGGGGCGGTACACGATATCATCGGCGTCGTGCAACCCGTTGATCGGAAGTAGCGTCCAGCTTATTTTCCTTGATGCTTATCGCGAAACACGCGCGGTGAGATTTTTTGCAATCGTTTGAATTGGCGATTGAAAGATGAGAGTGAACCGAATCCGGCCTCCAGTGCGATCTGGGTGATCGATGTTTGCGTCTCGGAAAGTAATTTGCTGGCGACGGCAATTCGGCGGGCCGCGATGAATCGGTTGAGCGTCTTTCCGGTGATGCGGTGAAAGTACCGACTGAATGCCGAAGGGCTCATGCCACCAGCTTTCGCGACTTCAGGAAGCGACAGATTCGGATTTGCAAGGTTCTGGTGGATGTAGTCCGTCGCGCGACTTATGCGATGATTGGCTTTGATATCGATCGCGGAATCGGTGTCCAGCAACGAAAGTCGTTGGGCCGGACGAGTGCTGAGTAAAACCAATAGCTCCATTAACGCGAGTAGCCGAAAGCCCTCGGTAGACATTCTTGCACGGTTCATCGCTTGGAGAAGTTGATCGTCCATTTCAAATTTCAGTCCCCCAATCGACTTAACTTTCAGCAGATTCTGAACCGGAGCCAGTTCTACAAATGAGTCAACAAGCGACTCTTCGAACTGAAAAATGGTTGCCTGGGACCGTGATCCACTGCCGGGTTCGTCGGTAATGGCCTCATCTTCGGAGTTCCAATAGTGAGGTGTGTTCTTTCCCAGCAATACGAGGTCGTCTGGCCCAAACGGTTCGATACTAGCACCAACGAATCGTTCGCCGCTTCCGGAAATGATATGGGTCAGCTCTACTTCAGGATGAAAGTGCCACGTCCTCTCAAAGACGGGCTGTCTGATGTCCAACATCACGAGCGAACCCCGATCAGCGAAATCGACATGCTCATATTTTGCTCGCATTTCGTCTCTTTCTGGAATTAGCGACAATAATTGACTCACCTTTGACAACTTTAGCGTAGAAAGCGACGTTGTTTAATACTACAGCGCAAGTTCGCGAACCTACCACAAGATATTGCAGTTACAAGGTGGTGACAGCTTCAGCATATTGTGCAAGCAGGGTCGGACTTGCGCTGTGGTATTAATCGGTAGGATGTTGACAATTCGAAGAAAGTTGCTTTTAGCCGATCTGATCAGCCGTTGACTTGCGACAGTCGTTGGCTCGGGATCTAACTGAAAAAACACTCAACTCACCTATGTGCAGTCCTAAATCAGCCATGATAAGAATCGTTTCAATCGGTCGCGCCACGTTATTGGTCGTCTCGTCTGTTTTGTTGACACTCACTACCGTCAACGGTTCTGTGGCTCAAGAGATTGCCGTCGATTTCAATCGCGACATCCGACCAGTTCTCTCTGACAAATGTTTTTTCTGTCACGGTCCCGATGCGGACAACCGGGCGGCGGATTTGCGGTTTGATGTTGAAGAAGACGCGCGCGATTCGATCGAGTCCGGCGAGTTCGTTGATCGAATTCTCAGTGACGATCCCGACTACATTATGCCCAAACCGGAATCGCACTTAAGCCTGACCGAGAAGGAGAAAGAGCTACTGCAACAGTGGGTCGAAGACGGAGCGCACTACGATCAACATTGGGCGTTTGTCCCTTTGCGCGCTTCAGTCGCTTTGCCAACGGTAACCGATGGTCAATGGCCGAAGCAACCGCTGGACCGATTCGTCGTTAGTAGGCTGGAACAAGCGTCAATGAAACCGACGACCGAAGCGCCGCCGCTTCGCTGGCTAAGACGCGTTTCGTTTGATCTGACGGGACTACCTCCAACCGAATCTGACATTGAAAACTTCCAGCGACAAATGACCGCAGCGACGACGGCCGCAGCACGCGAATCGGTTTATTCCTCCGTGACAGACAGACTGTTGGCGTCGGAATCATGGGGCCAGCACATGGCTGTTTCGTGGTTGGATGCCGCTCGTTATGCGGACTCTTACGGATACCAGTCCGACAAACTCAACACCCAGTGGCCTTACCGCGATTGGGTCGTCAAGGCCTTCAATGACAACTTGCCCTACGACCAATTTCTCACATGGCAGTTGGCCGGCGATATGTTGGAAAATCCGACCACCGAACAAAAGTTGGCGACCGCGTTCAATCGCATTCACCGGTTGAACAACGAGGGGGGGCGATTTTCGAAGAGTGGCGGTTAGAGAACGTTGCGGACCGAGTCCACACCTACGGATCGGCTGTACTGGGTCTAACATTTGAGTGCTGCCGCTGCCACGATCACAAGTACGACCCGATTAGCATGCGTGACTACTATTCGATGTCCGCATTTTTTAATTCCATCGACGAAAACGGACTTTATGATCGCACGGCGAAAGTTCCCTCACCAACGCTATTGCTGCCAACGACCGAACAAGCCGCGGCAATTGAAAAAGCGCAAGCCGATATTGCGAATGCGGAAGCGAAATTACACTCCGCTGTAGAACGCGTCGAGGAAAAGTTCTCTGCGGGCGATTACGCGCACGCCATCACCGAAGCGCGGAGCCAAAAATTGCTCTCCGGACAGCTGCTGATGCTCGACTTCGATAAACCATTCGATAAAAAGAACAAAGAAACGTACCATCCTTCGACCAGTGATCGGAACTGGACCAAAGAATTGCCGCTAGTGGACGCTGCCGACAATCCCTTTCCTCGGCCCGAACCGTTTGAGGGGGCTATAATTGAGGGCCCTAGAAAAGCGATGTCGCTCGATGGTGAAGTAGGCGTCACGACAAAAAAGATCACCTCGTTTGATCGTTGGATTCCTTTCTCTGTGGTCATTAACTTTCGCGAGACCAAACGGATCGCCGACCGAAGTGTGATCGCTCACCACACACGTGGCACTGATGCTGGCTACAACGGGTGGGATCTGACAATTGTCGATGGGCATCTGGAATCTCGCATGTACCGCGTTTGGCCCGGCAACGCGATGGGGGTCCGAACGGTGGACGCGATCCCAGAGAATCAGTGGCACCTGTTGGTTGCGACATGGGATGGCATGTCCAAAGCGACAGGGCTCAAGCTGTTTCTCAATGGGAAAGAACTTGCGACAAGCGTATTGCGTGACAACAAGTTGAAAAGTGCTAACGTTAAGGTTGATCATGGCGGTGAATTCGTCGTAGGGCAGCGCTTCCGTGACCGCGGACTTGCAGGCGGACAGATTGCCGATGTGCGACTGTTCTCACGCGCCATCACCGATGCCGAGATTCAATTTTTGACCTCGGGCAGACCGATCGAAGTTGACGCGCAGTACATTGCGGCGGTGGTCGATGAAGATGCAGTTCAAGCGATGAAGGAATTGCTGGCGGCTCAAGAGGCATTTGTGGCCGCCGAGGAGTCGATGAATGAGGTTCCTGTTATGGAGGAAACCGAAACGGTTCGCCCCGCACATCTATTGGCGCGCGGCGCTTACGATGCAGAAACCTCAGACGAAACCCTTGTCTCACGGGCCACGCCAAGTCATATCGGTCCGCCGATGGCGTTGCAAGACGGTCGGCAAGCCGATCGTGTCTCGCTGGCGCAGTGGACGGTCGATCGAAATCACCCGTTAACAGGACGCGTGATCGTAAACCGCTTGTGGGCAAACTTCTTCGGAGCCGGTCTGGTTCGGACCCCGGAGAATTTTGGGCTGCAAGGCGAGCTACCCTCCCATCCAGAATTGCTTGATTATCTTGCTGTCGATTTCGTTGACAACGGTTGGGACATCAAACGATTTTGCAAAAACGTCGTTTTGTCGGCGACCTATCGGCAAGACTCAGTCGCGTCGAAAGAGGCGATCGATAAGGATCCAGAAAACCGTTTGCTGGGTCGTGGACCGGCGTACCGTTTAGGAGCGGAACAGATCCGAGACCTCATGCTGGCGGCGTCGGGGTTGATGAATCCCTTGGTCGGCGGGCCCCCCGTCTCTCCCTATCAACCCGGTGCAGACTTGTGGAAAGAATCCAACACCATGTCTCCCGCCTATCAACAATCCGTTGGCAGGTCTCTGTATCGACGGTCGCTGTACAGCGTTTGGAAACGGACGGCGCCGCTGCCGAACATGATGGCGTTTGACACTTCCAGTCGCGAGGTTTGTACGATCGCGCGTTCCCGCACAAACACGCCGCTGCAAGCTTTAGTACTGCTCAATGATGTGCAATTCGTCGAAGCAGCTCGGCATCTGGCTCAACAAGTACTGTCGCAGCGTGACAAAGATGATCAACAAAAGATTCAGAGAGCGTTTGTCCGTTTGGCCGGTCGCCTGCCGGACGAATTGGAGACCAGCACATTGCTGGAATTACTCGCCGAAGAACGGACCCACTACGCCGAACATCCGGACGAAGCTGCCGCATTAATCAAGCTGGGTGATTCAGCGATCGACGAAAGCATCGAGGCAGTTCAACTCGCCGCAATGACGACGACAATCCAAGCCATCATGAATTTGGACGCCACGTTTACTAAGCGCTAACGCCACTTACGTAGAACAAGCGTCTCAATTGTTAGAGCTCCTGCAAGAGAGACGCTTGCACTACGTTCAGGAATACAAAATGAACATTTTTAATCACAACCGACCTTCGCAGGCTCAACTGAGCGCCCTCCTTCGGACCAACCGACGTCACTTTTTCAAAACCAGCGCCGCCGGCGTGGGGGCGATGGCGTTGTCGTCTTTGCTGGGATCTTCCGCTAATGCAAATGAAAAATCCGCCGCTCGAAGAGATGCGTCGCCGCGCTTCGGCGGGCTCGAGGGCGTTCCGCATTTTCCCGCCAAAGCCAAACGTGTGATCTACCTTTTTCAGTCCGGCGGGCCTGCTCAGCACGATCTGTTCGACTACAAACCGCTGTTGAACGAACGTCATGGCGAAGAGCTTCCGCCATCGGTGCGTGGCGACCAGCGTCTGACTGGTATGTCATCCAATCAAACAGGATTGCCGCTTGCGGGATCAAAGTTCAAGTTCAAGCAGTACGGCGATAGTCAGGCGTGGTTAAGCGAGTTGCTGCCTTACCATCGAGACATTGTCGATGACGTCTGCTTCCTCCGGTCGTTACATACCGAGGCGATCAATCATGACCCTGCGATCACGATGTTCCAAACGGGTTCGCAAATCGCCGGACGACCCTCGTTTGGATCGTGGCTCTCGTACGGCCTAGGATCAGAGAATGAGAACCTGCCGGCTTTTGTTGTGCTGGCTACTGCAGGCAAAGGCGGCCAACCATTGTATTCGCGTCTTTGGGGATCAGGGTTCCTCGACTCGCGCTACCAAGGCGTGAGGTTTCGCTCGGGGAAGGATGCCGTTTTCTACCTTTCCAATCCCGATGGCGTCTGTAGCTCTCGTCGGCGTGCCCAACTGGAAAAAATCAAAACAATGAACCAGCATCAATTTGAGAAAGAGCTGGACCCCGAAATCGAATCGCGTATCGCGCAATACGAGATGGCCTATCGGATGCAAACCAGCGTTCCCGAAGTGACCGATCTGTCTGACGAACCTGATGAGACGTTTGAACTGTACGGTGAAGATGCGCGGAAGCCCGGAACGTATGCCGCGAATTGTCTTTTGGCGCGACGTTTGGCGCAGAAAGGCGTTCGATTTATCCAGCTGTACCATCAGGACTGGGACCACCACTCCAATCTCCCTAAAGGAATCGTGAGGCAGGCGAAGGACGTGGACCAAGGGTCGGCGGCGTTGGTTAAAGATTTGAAGCGTTTGGGAATGCTGGAAGATACGTTAGTCGTCTTTGGTGGCGAGTTCGGTCGAACCGCGTATTGCCAAGGCGTAATGGCGAACGGCAATTACGGACGCGATCATCATCCGCGCTGTTTCACTTCATGGGTGGCCGGTGGCGGGATCAAACCCGGCGTGATTGGCAGCACCGACGAATTTGGCTACAACATTGTCGAAGACCCGATTCACGTGCATGATTTCAACGCGACGTTGCTCAAACAGTTGGGCATCGACCACGAACGACTGACGTTCCGCTATCAAGGTCGTCGATTCCGACTGACGGATGTCCATGGCGAAATTATAGAGAAGATGATCTCGTAGGGAGCGTTGCCGCGCGGGGCTACGCTAGTCAGCGCGTCCCAACGTTTCTGCGAGCCCCAACGTTTCTTTTTCGTACTGCGTGATTTTCTCTTCGTGTTTCATCGTTAACGCGATGTGGTCGAGACCTTCAAGGAAACATTGGCGACGGTATTCGTCAATCGTGAAAGACGCTTCAAAACCTTGGCCGTCGGTGACTTTGTTGCTCTCCAGATCTACTGTGACCTGATAACCCTCTTCTGCCGCGATGTTCTCATGAATCGTCTGGACTTCTTCCGTGGTCAGCACTACCGGCAATACACCATTTTTTGAGCAATTGTTGTAGAAGATGTCGGCAAACGATTCAGCAATCACGCAACGAAAGCCGTAGTCATCCAACGCCCATACGGCGTGCTCGCGACTGGAGCCGTTGCCAAAGTTTTTTCGTCCAACCAAAACTGACGCGTCGCGAAAACGAGGGCGATTGAGTTCAAAATCTTCGTTTTCACTTCCGTCGGGATGAAAACGCCAGTCGAAAAACAAAAACTTGCCAAAGCCAGTGCGTTCAATTCGTTTCAGGAATTGCTTGGGGATGATTTGATCGGTGTCGACGTTGGAACGATCCATCGCTGCTGCGATGCCAGTGTGTTTAATGAAAGCTTGCATAAGAATGTTTTTAGGTTGAATACTGCGGCCGAGTGACAACGTAGCTACCGTCTCCAGACGGTAGCCACGCTCAGGGGAGCGTCGTCGCTACGACTGGTTTTGTTTTGGCGTCTACGTTTTAAATTCCCAGTTGCGGATGTCGACAAAATGCCCGGCCACCGCCGCTGCGGCTGCCATTGCCGGCGACACCAAGTGCGTTCGGCCGCCGCGGCCTTGACGGCCCTCGAAATTGCGGTTGCTGGTTGATGCACAACGCTCTCCGGGTTCTAGCTTGTCCGGGTTCATTGCTAGGCACATGCTGCAACCGGCCTCCCGCCATTGGAAACCTGATTCCTTGAAGACGCGGTCGAGCCCTTCTTCTTCGGCCTGTCGTTTGACCACGCCGCTGCCCGGCACGACCATACCGTGCACTTTGTCAGAAACCCTGTGCCCTTTGATGACATCCGCGGCAGCTCGTAGATCCTC
>CALKXO010000328.1 GCA_938003615.1 uncultured Pirellulaceae bacterium
ATCAAAACGACCCCACCGTCCAGCTAACATGGTACCGAAATTGAGGCGGTCTCGTAAAGCGATCTTGATGCGGATTCTGGATTAGAAAAACGCAAAAAATGCCTGCGAATCTCAGTCTTGGGAGTTTTTAGAGCTAGGGCGAATGACTTTCGGTGGGGGCACGAAATGTTTGCCAAAGTTTGGTATCCTGTGGCCTTCCCAAAACTCAGAATTGAAAATTTCCGGACAACGTAACACTTATGATCCCTAATGTTCTGGCAGAGCGATACGCTTCGACTGCAATTGCCGAAATCTGGTCCGCTGAAGGCCGAGTTAAACTTGAGCGTGAGTTTTGGATCGCCGTGATGAGAGCCCAGCGATCACTGGGGCTCGAGATTCCCGACGCAGCGATCGCGGACTACGAGAAAGTCATCGACCAGATCAATCTGAAGTCCATTGCGGACCGCGAACGTGTAACCCGCCACGATGTGAAAGCTCGAATCGAAGAGTTCAATGATTTGGCGGGCCACGAACACATCCATAAGGGGATGACATCGCGCGATTTGACCGAAAATGTCGAACAGTTGCAGGTTTACCGGTCGTTGAGCGTTGTACGCGCTAGAACAGCGGCGATTTTGTCGCGGCTCTCCGAACTGGCCACAAAGTGGAAGAGTGTCAGTATCACCGCCCGAACACACAACGTGGCTGCTCAACCCACCACGTTTGGCAAACGCATTGCCATGTTTGGGGAAGAGTTACTTGGTAGCTATCAGCGATTGGATTCGTTGGTGCAGAACTATCCTGTGCGTGGTTTGAAAGGTGCTGTTGGGACACAGATGGACACGATCTCGTTGTTCAACGGTGACGCGCACAAAGTGATTGAGTTGGAACGGAAGATTGTTGAGTTTCTGGAAATGCCGTCACATTGTGTCAGCGTTGGGCAGGTTTATCCTCGGTCGCTGGATATGGCGACCGTCAGTGCCCTCACGGATTTAGCATCAGCCCCCTCTTCATTTTGCAAAACGTTGCGATTGATGGCGGGGCATGAGACGGCCAGCGAAGGTTTCGCGCCTGGTCAAACGGGATCCAGTGCGATGCCTCACAAAATGAATTCTCGTTCTTGCGAACGCGTCAACGGTTTGCACGTGATCCTTAAAGGCTATTTGGCCATGGGGGCCGGCTTGGCGGGGGATCAATGGAACGAAGGTGACGTCTCCTGTTCCGTCGTGCGGCGAGTGATGTTACCGGATACTTTTTTTGCAATTGATGGCTTGTTCGAGACGTTTCTGACTATTCTGACTCAGATGGATATTTACGACTCTGTGATTGAGGCGGAGAACGAACACTACCTGCCGTTTCTGATGACGACAACGATTATGATGGAAGCCGTTAAGGCTGGCGTCGGTCGCGAGACGGCTCATATGGCGATCAAAAAGCAGGCCGTGGCAACGATCGCTGATTTGCGCAGTGGCAAGGTCACTCGAAATAATTTGTTGGACCGGCTAAAGGATGATCCAGATATTCCGCTCGATGAAGCGCAGTTGGATCTGATTCTAGAAACAGGTCGACAGAGCGCAGGTGCGGCGTTGGAGCAGATTGAGAATTTTGTCGGACGCGTTAAAACGGTTACGTCAGAATTTTCAGACGACGTAACTGCCTATCAGCCAGGCTCGATTTTGTAGAACTGGCCGGACGCGACCAAAGAGTCGGGAGATGATGAGACCAGTGGCCAACTTTAGTTGTCTTACATTGCAGCGCCACCGGAAGCATCTCAGGTCGAGTGAGACACGCTGCAGATTAAACGTGATTCTTAAAGTCTTCGTGCTTTTAATGCTTCCTGCGATTTTCGGCGCGTTGGTCGGTGAAACGGCGTTTGCTCTTCAGAAAGCCCAAAAGACGATCTTTCTTGCGCCGGATGATCATACGGACTATTTTTGGACGGCAGATGATGTTCAGTGCAGAGCCGCATTTATCAAAACGTTGGAATTCTATCTGGGGCAAATTGAACAGACCCAAAACGAGCGCGCTGAGTTTCAAGCGCGCTGAGTTTCAAGCAAGCTGAGTTTCAAGCGCGCTGGAATTGTGACGGCACACTGTGGCTTTGGGAGTACGAGCAGAACAAATCGCCTGCCGAATTCAAACGGCTAATGGATCGAGTGGCCGACGGACACATTTCCTGTCCGCTCAATGCGTTGGTTTCCACCTACGGCGCTCAACCCGCTGAAGCCGTGCTGCGTGGAATGTACTACGCTGGTGATTTGGAGCGCCGGTTTGGCGAGCGATTTCCGATGGCCATCGCGATGGAGAATCAGACGCTACCGCAGGGGTTGGGGGCATTGTGGGCAGGTGCCGGAGCCCGACATTCTTGGAAGGGCATTTGTGGTTGCGCGACAAAGATGGCTTATGCAGATTTTCAACGCCGCGACCACGAAGTCTATTGGTGGCGAGGTCTCGACGGCAGCCGGATTTTGATGAAGTGGTACTCGCTAGGCGACAGTAACCAGTCGCTTGGCGGCTACGCCGAAGCTAGGAATCCGAGTGAAGCGGTCAAGTTTATTAATCAGAACCAAGCGTTTCAGAAACGGCACCCGTGGCAGACGTACGGACTGTTTGGCTCCGGTTGGGATGATCTTACCACCCTCTCTGATCGCTTTCCAAAAGACGCGCGGCGATTGACGAACGACCGTCAAAAAGTTGTCGTCTCCAACATGGAGGATTACTTTCGCGCTTTCGAAAGACAGTACGGTGGGCAAATTCCGGTTGAGTCACGCGCCTACGGAAACGAGTGGGACTTGTTGTGTGCTTCGATACCGACTCCATCGCTTCGATGGTAGAAGTTGGGCAACTGGAAGAAAATCTTCCAAATTCGGTCATGCTGTGGGCTTTGAAACCCGCCGAGCGCGCAGACAGCAAGGATCGTGGCAAGGTCGTCCTGAGGTTGTGGAATGTTGCCGACGAGCCACGGCAGGCGATTGTCAACTTTGAAGGACTGTCAAGTGTTCAAGCAGTGACGCACATCGAAACGCCGTGTGATCCAGCGCGGCTGGTAAACGAAGAAGTAGTAGAAGTTCTGCCGGGGAAGCAGTTCACGACGAAACTGAAGGGCCAACAGATGAGGACCTTTCTGCTGGAGATCGATCAGTAGGCGTCCCGGAGGGCGACATAGGAACTGCCGATGTTGTAAGCCTCCGGTCTTCTTGCAGCCAAACCCAAATGTCCGTGCCCCCGCAATACTTGTGCCGCCCTCCGGGCTAAAATAGTACAACGTTAAAACGCTCGCGCATCGGGTTTGTCGTTTCTCCGACTCGTTCAATTAGAAGTTAGTTTTTCTTTAATTAGCTTGCCTACCTTCGTGAATGTTACAGCTGAGCCTGAAATCAACCTAAAAACTGACTTAAAAATCAAATGAAAATCGCCGATTTTCGGTTGTCATGACGATATCTAACCATATTTAATTGTGATGATTTAGCAATTCGGTTACACTTAACGCCGGTTAAAAGTCCTTAAATTGCAAATTGCCACCGCTCCAATTTGCAATCCCACCACCAGCAAATTGACCTAGTCCAGTATCGAATGAAAAATAT
>CALKXO010000329.1 GCA_938003615.1 uncultured Pirellulaceae bacterium
AACCCCATCCCTCCTAAAGCCGTGAACGGTTACGTTTTTGTTTTGGAGCGCCCGACTTAATCAGTCCAGCAGACCTTTGTAGTTCCGCATCACCAAGTGGCTGTCGATCTTCTGAACGAGATCAAACGCGACACTGACAGCAATCAGAAGGCCCGTACCACCGTAGAAACTGGCGACCATAAAGTCGACTTTCATCGTCTCCGAAATCAGCATCGGCACAATCGCGATCAACGCGAGGAAACCGGCACCAACGTAAGTGATACGTTCCATCACAGCGTTGATGTACTCTTCTGTTCGACGACCGGGACGATGGCCGGGGATAAATGTTCCCGAGTCCTTCATGTTGTCGCTGATCTCTTTCGGATTGAAGATGATCGCAGTCCAGAAGTAACAGAAGAAGTAGATCATCCCGATGTAAGTCAGGTTGTAGATCATCGAAGCAGGATTTTGGAACGCAAGGCCAAGGTTTTGAAGCTGATTGGCGAAGAAGCCGCCACCCGACCAACGGCCCATAAACGTGAACAACAGAGGCGGTAGCATCAGAAGGGATTGAGCAAAGATGATCGGCATCACGCCGGCTTGGTTGATCTTAAGTGGCATGTACTGACGAGTTCCACCGTACATTTTTCGACCACGCACGTGCTTAGCACTTTGAGTTGGGATACGTCGCTGAGCAAGCGTGATAAACACAACGCCGACCACAACCACGATAAACATTGCCGCCAACATGAGAATCTTCTCAAGACCCACATTGCCAGTACTTGTTCCTTGAAGGCTAAGCGATGCATTGCCCAAGAATCCGTTAAGGGCCGGAGGCATCTGAGCAACGATTCCCGCCATAATCAAAAGACTAATCCCGTTACCGATGCCATATTCATCAATCTGCTCACCGAGCCACATCAAAAACACGCTACCGCATGTCATGATCAGGACTGACGTGAGTCCCCAGAAGAACGTCAAATTGCCGCTGGCATTCTGAAACTCGGGCGCAATCATGCTCGGCCCGTCACCGGAACTGCCCATGATGAACCACAGGTAACCAGTCGACTGAATCAAGCACAGAACTACCGTCAAATAGCGTGTGTATTCCGTTAGACGTTTTTGGCCGGCTTCGCCTTCCTTCTTCATCTCTTCAAGAGGTTTGTAAACCGTCCCCAGTAGCTGCAGGATAATCGATGCCGAAATGTAAGGCATGATCCCTAGTCCAAAGATCGTTGCACTGGTCAACGAACTGGCACTGAAGATCGCAACCTTTTGAAGGAAGTTGGCGACGGTCGAATCCATGTTCGACGCCGCTGCGGCGACTTGCTCTTGATTAATGATTGGAAGCGGAATCTGCCAACCGATCCGATAAATCGCAAGCAAAAAGATCGTTAAAAAGATCTTTTGGCGAAGCTCGGGAATGGTGAAGGTGACCCGTAGTTTTTCTAGCATCGTCTGTTTCCTGAAATCGACTGCGGCTACTTTGCCGAGCCGAATTTGCGATAGTTGTCTGTAATGTCTGTGGTCTTGAGCCCCATCAATCGGGGCTTCTTCGCATAGGGAATTCCAATCTTGGAAAGTCCCGTGAATTGTCGTTAAAAAATCGCCTCGCGGCAATACCGACTGGCGAAACTCACGTCTTCGATAACCAAAAAAAGGCGAATTCCAGAGTCATAGGTGACCGAAATTCGCCTTCTGTTGATTGGTTAACCGGAAGCCTACTTCCCGGCGATCTGAGCAGCTTTTTTGGAGCCCATCTTGTTCTTGGCAACCGGCTTGACGGCGGCTAAAACGACACATTTACCGCCGGCCTTTTCGATTTTCTCTTGCGCCGACTTGCTGAACTTATGAGCCGAAACGGTCAGCGCTTTGGTGATCTCACCGTTGCCCAAAACCTTCAGCACATCGTATCGGTAGTTGGCCAAAGAATTTTCTTTGAGAGTCGCAGGTGTGACTTCCGCACCAGCTTCAAATCGCTTCTCGAGATCAGCAACGTTGACTTCACCCACGATTGGAGCAAATTTGTTGAAGAAGCCTCGTTTGGCGACTCGGCGAATCATCGGCATGGCTCCACCTTGGAAGGTGGGATGCTGAGAGTGACCTGCACGAGAGCGCTGTCCCTTGTGGCCACGCCCAGAGGTTTTACCCAATCCAGAACCTGTGCCACGCCCAAGACGCTTACGATTCTTGTACTTGTGAATGCCTTCATTGACATCGTTTAAATTCACAGCTGAACTCCTCTCAGGTTTTCAACATCCTCTTTAGTTCGCAGGCGAGTCAACGCTTCAATCGTTGCCTTGACTAGCGTAACCGGATTGTTGCTACCGAAGCTTTTTGTAAGGATGTTTTTGATGCCGGCAGCCTCGCACACGGCGCGAACGGCAGAACCAGCGATAATACCTGTACCAGGACCGGCAGGAAGCAATACCACGCGGGCAGCTCCGAAACGACCGTCAACTCGATGCGGCAATGAGCCGTCAACGATTGGCACCTTCACCATGGTTCGCATGGCTTGCTTAGTTCCTTTTTCAACACTGGGTTGAACTTCGTTGGCTTTTCCATAGCCCCAACCGACTTTCCCATCACCGTCGCCGCAAACGACCATGGCGGCAAAGCTGAAACGACGTCCACCTTTAACAACCGCTGCACAGCGCTTGATTTTGACCGTTCGTTCGATCGTACCTGATTGATTGTCTTGTGCCACAATAACCTCGTTGCTATGAATCCCGACCAATCTACCACTCTGGCCGGATAGTGTATTTTAAAATCTGTCTCTAGAAGTCGAGTCCACCCGCGCGGGCTGCGTTGGCCAATTCAGCCAACCGTCCGTGGAACTTGAAACTACCACGGTCAAATTTGATTTGAGTAACGCCGGCGGCTTTGGCTCGTTCGGCAATTGCTTCGCCAACGATTTTAGCCGCTTCGCAGTTTCCGCCGTACTTTACCTTACCAGCCAGATCTTTGTCGCGCGTACTGGCCGAAGCCAACGTTTTACCCGCTTCGTCATCGATGACTTGGCAATAAATGTGCTTGTTGCTGCGATGCACGGTCAAACGAGGGCGAGTTGAATCACCACGAATTCCCTTACGAACTCGGTTGGTGCGGCGCCAGCGCTGTTTGTTAAGAAGTTTTTGTTGTCTCACCGTAATCTCGCTTTTGTATCTTTGTTCTGTCTGACAGACGCCTACGCGGTTAGGCCGCTGCTTAAACGCTTTGGCTGCTTACTAAGCCTTGGCTGATTTACCAGGCTTGATCTTGACTTGCTCACCAACGTACCGAATTCCTTTACCTTTGTAAGGCTCCGGCTTTCTCAACGCCCTTACTTCTGCTGCAAACTGACCGACCTGCTGCTTGTCGCAACCTTTGACATCAATGTGAGTCTGGTCAGGGCAGGTCACCTCTAGTCCCGCTGGAATCTCTTTTTTCAACTCGTTCGCCAATCCAACACGCAGGCTCAATGTTTTCCCGGCAAGCTTGCAAACGTAACCAACGCCTTGCAGCTCCAATTTCTTTTCGTATCCGTCTTTGACACCAATGATCATGTTCTGAATGACCGCTCGTGTCAGTCCGTGCATCGCACGCGCCGTACGAACGTCAGAGCTGCGCGAAACGGAAACCGTGCCATCATCAACCTTCACAGCCAAGTTCGAATCCAAAGGAAAGCTGAGTTTTCCCTTAGGTCCTTCGACGTTGACCGCATCAGCGCTGACGCTGACTTTCACGCCGTCCAAGACGTTAATGATTTTATTGCCAATACGTGACATCTGTTCTTTCCAATCGTTCCGGCCTCTTCCGACCGAGAACTACTACGTTGTTTTGTTTTCATCTCGCCACCGGTAACCCGACAGCCCTGATTAAATTGTCAAATCCAAATCTGCTGGATCCAACTGATGGGACAGCTACTGAGCCAGTCCTACCAGATCTCGCAAAGTACTTCGCCGCCAACCTTTTGTTGGCGAGCTTCGCGATCGCTCATCAAGCCCTTGCTGGTGCTGACGATCGAAATCCCCAACCCATTAAGCACCGGACGAAGGTCCTTAGCACTGCGATAAACACGGCAGCCTGGTTTGCTGATACGCTTCACGTGCCGAATAACAGTTTCGCCACTTGGTCCATATTTCAAATCGATATGCAGTTGGCCAACCGGTGCGGCCTCCTCTGCTTTCCAATCCCAGATGAAGCCTTCACGCTTCAGCACGTCAGCGACGCCTGATTTCATCTTGGAGATGGGCATATCAACATTTGGCCGTTCAACACTTACAGCGTTGCGGATGCGGGTAAGCATGTCGGCAATTGGGTCAGTCATCATAGTCGTATAGTTCCCCTTACCTTACCAACTTGCCTTGCGGACGCCGGGGATCAACCCCTGGTCAGCAAGGTTGCGAAAGCAAATTCGACAGATTCCAAATTTACGATAGACGCCACGAGGACGGCCACACAATTTGCATCGACGTTCGCGTCGAACCGAATACTTCGGCTGCCGATTCGCTTTGGCGATTTTTGATTTTCGTGCCACAGCAGTTGCCTGTTGTCTAAAAAATGAGTCTCTGCGCCGTAGCCAACGGCTACAGCAATAAAATTAATCCACTACGCTATTCTTTTTTGGCTGCATCTTCTTTGAAAGGCATACCAAAGAGCCTAAGTAGTTCCCGACCGCCTTCGTTGTCCTGAGCCGTCGTCACGAACACAATGTTCATTCCTTGGGTCCGGGTGAATTTGTCGGGGTTGAGTTCTGGAAAAACCAAGTACTCGTTCAAGCCAAGGCTGTAATTGCCATTGCCATCAAACGCTTTGGAACTTACTCCGCGAAAGTCACGAACACGCGGCAAAACCAACGTGAAAAGTCGATCCATGAATTCGTACATCCGGTCACCCCGAAGCGTAACCTTACAACCGATTGCTTGACCTTCACGCAAGCGAAAGTTGGCGACCGACTTGCGAGCAGTGGTGATGACAGGTTTCTGACCTGCGATCCAACTCATGGCGTCGTTGGCGTCAGCCAAATCTTTCTTGTCTTGGGTCGCTGAACCAACGCCCATGTTGATCACGATCTTGTCAAGCTTAGGAGTGGCGTGGATGTTTGTGCATCCCAGTTTCTTACCAACCGCTTCGCGAATCTCGCTATTGTATTTTTCTTTTAATCGAGCAGCCATTGCGCCGCTTACTCCTCCCGGAAGCCGGGTAAATATGGTCGCTGATGATTCCAGTGACCGGTCAGGTTTTACCGAATCAACGGCGATGTCTTCTGTCTTGTTACTATTTCGCTTGAGCTAACTTAAATGACTTCATTAGCCAACGAAACGATCTTCATGAATTTCTTCGAGCGAAGCTCGCGGGCGACCGCACCAAAGATACGTGTTCCGCGTGGGTTGTTATCTTTGTCAATCAGTACCGCAGCGTTATTATCAAACTTGATATAGCTACCGTCCTCGCGACGAGTCTCTTTTTTCACGCGAACCACTACGGCCTGGACGACGGACTTCTTCTTCACGTCGCTACCAGGAATCACGCTTTTGACCGAGCAAACGATGACGTCGCCCAGACCAGCGGTCCGACGACGTGATCCACCGAGCACCTTGATGCACATGATTTCACGTGCGCCGGTGTTGTCAGCTACTTCCAGTCTTGTTTCTTGTTGAATCATTATCTTGAACGCTTATTACGCTGTTTGCTGTTTCAGTCTTTGGTGGGAACCCAAGGTAATCGGCAACCTACTCGGCTGCTGGAGTATCAGCCGCCGGGGTTTCAACTGCCGCTTCTTCGCCTTCGGCCGCTTTGACTTCGACCTTATCACTGCCACTGGAGGCAGCAACTTCTTCCTTGCGGGCGTCTTCCAGTCGGCGAGCAGCACGCATGGCCGCAACGTCAACTTCGCTACTCTTTTCAATCACTTTGACCAATGTCCAACGCTTCTTTTTTGAAGTCGGACGCGATTCAATGATCTGAACAGTATCACCTTCACCGGATTCATTGTTCTCGTCGTGAACGTAGCAAGTCGTTCGGTCACGGTAAAACTTCTTGTACTTGGGGTGCTTTACCAATCGAGCAATCTCGACGACGCGTGTCTTGGACATTTTGTCGCTTTTCACGCGGCCAGTCATTAATCGTTTGGGCATATCAGTATCTCTGGTTTAAAAGATCGCTAGTTCGTGGTTCAAAAACAGAAGACCATTGAGGCCCGCTAAGGCGAATGTGCGATCGTTCTTGTTGTGCTATTAGTCGGTTTAAAAATCTTATTCAGCGGCTGGAGCAGAGGCAGCCCCTGCTGCTTTGCTAATCCTACGCTCGCTCTGCAGCGTTTTGATCTGGGCAATCAACTTGCGGTTCCGTCGCAGTTCCGAAGGAACTTCCAGACGGTCGGTCTGAGCCTTAACTCGCATGTCGAACAAGGTTTTGCATGCTTCCTTAAGCGTCGCTGCTAATTGCTCGTCGCCCATTTCTCGCATTTCGATAATCGTGGCCATCGCCCTGAATTCCCAGATCTAAAACTTTTTAAAACGTGCGTGACGAACAAAACTTAGCCTAACCCATGTCAGAGTCTCGCCGTCACATCTCAAATTTCAACCTACATCTTTTTGCGTTTTACCATTCGTACTTTGAACGGCATTTTGTGAGCCAGACGAGCGAAACAAACTTTCGCTTGCTGCTCGTTGACACCAGACAACTCATAAAGAATTGTCCCCGGGCGGATCGTGGCAACCCAGTACTCTGGCTCTCCCTTACCCTTACCCATCCTTGTTTCCAATGGCGTCGAAGTAATACTTCGATGCGGGAAAACACGAATGTGCAATTTACCCGTTCCGCGAATGTACTGCTGTGCCGCAATACGTCCCGCTTCAATCGTCTGGGCTTTCAACCAGCCAGTGTCGAGCGATTGCAACCCGTACTCCCCAAAGACAACTCGATTGCCACGGGTCGCATTACCTTTTATATGACCTCTTTGGACCTTTCGATGCTTGACCCGCTTTGGCATCAACATTTTCTTCGTCTCCGTAGTTACCTTGGTTAATCCACACTTGAACTCCGATGTGACCCTGAGGCGTCAAAGCTTCGGCAAAGCCGTAGTTGATCTTCGCCCGGATCGTGCTCAACGGAATCGAGCCACTAATTTGTTTTTCGCGTCGAGCCATCTCAGCACCGCCGAGACGTCCCGCCAACTGGATCTTGATGCCCTTCGCACCAGCGTCCATCGTTTCTTCCGAAGCACGCTTCATGGTCCGGCGGAAACTTGATCGTCGCATCAACTGCTCGGCGACCTTTTCGGCAACCAATTGAGCCTGCATGTCCGGTCGAGAGATCTCTTCAATCTTAAGATTGATTTTTCGCTTGACCAAATTCTGAATTTCATTTTGAAGCCGTTCGACTTCTTGCCCCTTTTTGCCGATAATGATACCGGGGCGAGCTACAAACAAAGTCACTTTGACTTCCTCGCGAGTTCGCTCGATCTCAATCTTGTCGATACCAGCAGCCTTGTAATTCTGCGTAGGGTGCTTCTTGACGAAGTCCCGAATTTGCTTGTCCTCGACAAGGAACTTTGCAAATTCAGCCTTTGGAGCGTACCAGCGGCTTCTCCAGCCTTCCATGACTCCGGTACGGAACGCAATCGGATTTACTTTTTGACCCATAATGTTTCTCTACACTTCGTCCAAGGTGACTCGAATATGTGACATGCGCTTCAGCAGGATGGCTGACATCCCGCGTCCCTTCGGCTGCATTCGCTTGAACATTGGACCACCGTCAACGCACGCTTCTGAAACGTACAAACGATGCTCCTGAACGATCTGGCCCGGATTCTGATCCGGATCCTGAGCATTCGCCAAAGCGGTCTTGATTACTTTTTCCAGCATCCGAGCACCACGCTGAGGTTGGTACCGGAGAATATCCAGTGCCTCGTCAACGAACTTACCACGGACCATGTTTGCCAGAGGCCGCACCTTGCGTGGGCTGATTCGGGCGTACTTATGTTTTGATCGAAATGACATTACTTGCCTTTCTTGTGCACGTGGCCACGGAATGTACGGGTTGGAGCAAACTCGCCCAACTTGTGACCGACCATATCTTCGGTGACCTGCACTTTCATGTGCTGGCGACCGTTATGCACCATGAAAGTGAATCCGATAAATTCCGGAACCACCGTGCAAGCCCGCGCCCAAGTTTTGATTGGCTCTTTATTGTTGGCCGCGTCCGCCTTTTGGACTTTGGCGAACAATTTCTCGTCGACAAACGGGCCTTTTTTCTGTGATCTACTCATTGCAATTCTGTACTTCTGTTATCCGGAGGATGCAAAGCTTACTTTGAAACTTTCAATTGACCATAACGCTTCGACTTGCGGCGACGAACGATTGCAGCATTGGATGCTTTTGCCTTCTGACGTGTACGGCCACCCTTGGCTGGTACGCCCGACGGACTGACAGGATGACGACCACCCTTCGTACGACCTTCACCACCACCGTGCGGGTGATCGATCGGGTTCATTGCCGTTCCGCGAACAGTCGGGCGACGGCCCAACCAGCGACTACGACCGGCTTTACCCAAGCGAATCGAACTATGCTCACTGTTACCAACCTTACCAATAACGGCGCGACAAGTCGCAGGAACACGGCGAATTTCGCCACTCGGCAGTGAGATCTGAGCCCAGTTAGATTCGCGCGCCATCAGGACCGCGTTCGTTCCAGCACTTCGGCACAGCACCCCGCCCTGACCAGGTCGCATTTCAACGTTGTGAATCACGGTAGCCAAAGGAATATTCTTTAGCGGCAAGCAGTTACCGACTGTCGGCGGTGCATCAGCCCCACTCTCAACTGTCATGCCTTGCTTCAACCCGTCGGGAGCAATGATGTATCGCTTCTCGCCGTCAATGTACTTCAATAGAGCAATGCGGGCGCTGCGGTTTGGATCATACTGAACCGAATCCACGACAGACCGAACACCGTCCTTGTTTCGCTTAAAATCAATCACGCGATACATACGCTTGTGTCCACCACCGCGGTGACGGACCGTGATAACGCCCTGATTGTTTCGGCCAGCGTTTTTCTTTAGCGGGCGAAGCAACGACTTCTCTGGCTTGGCACCTTTGGTCAGGTCAGCAAAATCACTGACACTGGCGTCGCGCCGACCAGGTGAAGTAGGTTTGTATTTTCTGATTCCCATGTTTATTCCGCTCTAAATCCTGCGAAGCTTTCTAGCAACTTATCTTGCAAACACCGACTTACTAGAACAACTCGATCTTGTCTTCTGGAGCAAGCGTCACAATCGCCTGCTTAATATCTTTTGTCTTGCCCATTTTAAAACGGGACCGACGCAACTTGCCTTTTCGAATCATTGTCGAAAGGCCAGTAACCTTCACCTCAAACCACTTCTCGATCGCCGCCTTGATCTCGGGCTTCGACGCCAAGGGATTAACCTTGAACTTGTACTGATTCAACTCCGCCACCTGCCACATACCCTTCTCAGTCACGAGAGGCTTGATAATGATCTGGTGGGGCTCAAGCTTCAGAGTACGCTCCGGAAGCTTGGTGTTGTTCTTCATGTCTTTTAGTTTGGCCATTGCTGTTCTCGCTTGTCTTCGACACTATTCCTAACACAGTTACTGCTTGCTTTTCAAAACAAACCTATGCGGATGCCTGACCCTCTTTGATTTGTGTAATCGCATCTTTAGTGAACACAACGCGGTGCGGCTTCAAAATCGCCAAAGCATTCAAATCGCTTACCGGCAAAACCTCAACGCCACGAACATTGCGGGCACTCTTGTGAACAACTGGCGAGTGACCAGCAGTCGCAATCAGAGCACTTTTACCTTCCAGCCCCATGCCCTTGAGCATACCGGCCACAACCGAAGTCTTCGGCGCGTCCAGCGAAAGCTGATCCACAACCAAAACTTGATCGTCCTGAATCTTTCCCGCCAGCGCCATCTTGGTCGCCGCACGAATTGCCTTACGAGGCAATCGGTACGAATAATCGCGATTGGAGCGAGCAAACGTGTGACCACCCCCACGACGAATGTTCGAGCGACGCGAACCAGCACGAGCGTTACCCGTACCCTTCTGCTTGTACATCTTCTTCTTGTTACCGGCTACATCCGCGCGGCTTTTTGTCTTGTGTGAGCCTTGGCGGCGACTGGCCTGATACATCAAAACCACATCGTGCAGCAACTGCTTGTTGATCGTCGCAGAAACTGCAGCAGGGTCGATCTCGAACTTGCCGACCTCTTCACCGCTCACGTTATATACTGGCAAACTAGCCATGACTGATTATCCAAAAACCTCAACAATGATTCCCACAACACCAATGGCTGCGGGCTTAAACCGTTTAAAAACGACTTCCTGCGAAACTACTTCTTGTTCGTTTCCCGAATCACCAACATGCCACCATTGGGCCCTGGCACAGCGCCTTCAACAAGCAACAAGTTATTCTCTTCATCAACCCGAACAAGGTTGAGATTACGAGTAGTACAGCGAGCATTGCCGAAGTGACCGGCCATTCGCTTGCCCTTGAAAGTACGACTAGGCCAAGCACTCATGCCCGTACCACCAGCATGACGGTGACACTTCTTCACACCGTGACTCGCACGCTGACCGCTAAAATTGTGCCGCTTCATGACACCAGCAAAGCCACGGCCCTTGCTCGTCCCGATGACGTCAACGCGACCGACCTCCGCCAGAGCCGAAACCCCAACATCCTGACCAACCTCGTAGCCCTCAGTCTCTCCGCGCAATTCACGGACGAACTTCTTCGGATCACAGCCAGCTTTAGCCGTAGCCTCAACGCCCGCCGCCGCCAACGCCTTACTACGCTTGCTTTTGATATCCGCAACGTGACCGCGCTCGGCGCGGGAAGCTTGAGACTGGCGAGAACGCTTATCTTTCTGCGGACGCTTCTTGTCCAAGAAACCCAACTGGACTGCTGAATAGCCATCTTTTTCTTCTGTACGCAACTGAAGCACCTTACAAGGCCCCGCTTCAATAACCGTTACCGGTGTTGCAATTCCAGTCTCAGGGTCAAAAACCTGAGTCATCCCGACCTTACGGCCGAGTATGCCCTTTGCCATGACTATTCGCCTTATTCCAATTGGTACCGCCTGAAGGAAGATCACCCAGCAATCGCTGAGGACTTATCTCTCAGGCTTCCAAACCATATATATAAATCTCGTTTTGCTTTTAACAGACCTGCGAAACGAACGCAGACCACAACCCCACCGGCAACCACCAGCAAGGCACCCCACCAAGACTAACCTTTAGCAATCGCCTTGATCTTAATCTCGACACCACCCGGCAAGCTGAGCTTGTTGAGGGCTTCGATTGTTTTAGCAGTCGCTTCAACAATGTCGATCACACGCTTGTGCGTACGAATCTCAAACTGCTGGCGAGCCTTCTTGTTGACGAAAGGCCCAGAAAGAACGGTGTAACGCTCAATCCGAGTCGGAAGCGGAATTGGCCCATGCACTTCGGAGTGCGTGCGCTTCGCTGTTTCCACGATTTCCTGTGCACTTTGATCAAGTGCAGAGTGGTCGTATGCTTCCATACGAATGCGAATTACTTCTTTTGCACTAGCCACCCAAGGACCCTCAACAACATTGTTATATTTTCAAACTTCAAACCACGACCTCTTTATGTACGCCCACACAGCTTGACCCGTGGTTTTTTGCCCAACACCTCGCCGTGCAGAATACACAGCGCCGCGAAAATGGGAGTTGGACGTCTAAAGAAATCTTCTCCTGCCTCAAGCAGCAGAACCGCAAAATTTATTGACGCAGCGTGTAATCGTCAACCGCAAAAACTCAGAAACCCGTCGCTTTTCAAAAACAGGCGAATCTGAGCCACATTGGCTAGTCTGCCGAGCACCTTTGCTGCGGCGCCGCTATCAGTATCGACGGACAAAAGTCGAATCCAATCGGGACCGAATCATCCTCGGCAAAGCTGCTGTCATCAATAAGTGGATAGCTTCGACAATTCCGGGCGGCTTGTTTAGTGGGAAACCGAGGAAAAGAGCCAGATTCTGCGTAATCGCGGCGCGAATGTCCGTTCCCAAATTCATTTCACGCAAACCGCCGCGGAAACACTACGAAAATCACATCAGGCGACAGACATCCCCCACTGAGATCAGCCACCGTTTCCGAGTTTATAGACGTCTATAAACCAAAACGCGAGGTGGACCAAAACGCTGGGTGGACCAAAGCTCTGGAAAGGCAGCTAAACCAGGCAGACCTCAGTGCGCGTCTGAGCCATCAGAATTGCACTAGGGTCATCGATCGCTCTTCACGCATCGCCCAATGACGACCAGCGCTCGTCAGCGCCTGTGGTCCTGCAAAAGAAATGGCCCTAAGCATGCCGCAAAGCCGGAGTGTTCCGAAAATGATGTGCTGATTCTCAGCAAAATTCAAAAACAACCGGGGCAATTGGAAAAACTGGCATCTTGGGCTTTAAGCAAGAGCTATGTTTCGGCAGCAGCCTTTTCTTTTCGAGTGAGACCAATCATGAACACGTGGACTTCAGAACCTCAACTTCAAACGGCATTCACTACGCTTGCCAACGACCGACGTCGTAGCGCGCGAACCGCTCCACTCCAAGACGGAACTCACATTTGGCTCAACGGAAACCAATCCTTGCGCGTTGAGGTGATTGATGAATCGCCCGCAGGAATTGGAATCGTCATTCCCGATTCTACATTCAGCATTGGGCCTCGTATCGAAATCGACTACGGCGGGGAGCGTCGCACTGCGGTGGTTGCCTATCTTGATAGAAGGGACGACGGACAATACCGCCTCGGCCTAGAGTGGATTAAGCTGCGCGAAGTCTAGGCTTTCAGAACGCCAACTCGCACAGCGTTCTACGGCATCACACCCAGCGTTCTAAGGCATCACGTACCACACCGCGAACATGCCAAATATGCGACCGGCAAAACGTTGCATCGAAGAAGGCGAGAACTTCTCGGCCGATCTCCAGCTTTGGGAAGCCCCACTATCACAAGTCCACTTTCCTTCTAGCGATTCTTAAGTTGATCAATTGCCGAAATGGCTTTCTCGGGCGCGAGGTGGAAATCGTTGTATTGAACGCGCCCAGTTTTGTCGATCAGTACGACCCACGGTGTACCGCGCGTTCGATACTTTTGCATGATCGCCGGTGTACCTTCCCCGGCGCTTTGACCAAACGGAATCGGCAACTCAAACTTAGCAGCAGTTGGCTTTAGCTTGTCAGCCGTGTTTACACTGTGCCCTTCGAACGTCGTTTGAATGACTACAAATTCTACGTCTGGATCGCTTTTGTATTTTTTGTGCAACTTCTGCAAGTTCGGGAACCCCGTTGAATGACAACCGGGACACCATGCCTGAAAGAAATATAGATAGAGTACCTTGCCCTTGTAGTCGGTGATGTTGAGATCTTCTTTGCCGTCTGGCAGCTGGTGCCACTGCGAGACATCCCACTCCGGTGCCTGCTGCCCCGCTATCCCTGCAACTGGCTTGGTTGGTTTGGCACCACTTTGCGCCAGCAAACTACCGCTCAAGAAGAAAACCGACAGAATTACCACGCGTGCAAATAGTTTCAAGTTCATCGTTTTCACGCTCCTAAGAAGATTACGTCCTTAGACTCAGGTCCTAACAAAACCTTACGTCCACATGTTCATTAAGCAGGGGGTTTGAAAAAAGGTTCTTCCCAGAACTTAGTGGCACGAAGTTCTTGTTGAATTAGCCATTTCAAATGGATGATAGGGGGATTCGCCAGAATTCCTTTAAGAGGAGCCGGTTGGAATTCCGGCGAATTCCACTACGATTTCCAAGGCAGCCATTAAAATCCGGGAAGAACCACTAGAGAAGGACCTCCATGTTGGACGCCCCTACGCACCAATCAGGCGGTCGTACTCAGCGTGATTGCCGATCCAAAACCAAAGAAGCCCCCTTCGGTCTCAACAGCCAGTGCACGGAAGTTTCGCCCAACGCGTGCAGACCGGTAACGGCCGATCTTCTTGAAGTGAAGGGACGGATGACTGGGGTCCGCTTTGAGGAGCGCAAAGTTGTTGTCGGCCAGCGTTCCGATGGCATCCGGAAGCTGCTTGTAGCAGTCCCAGAATGCGGGGCCTGCAGCATGGAGTCATAGCGGCGTCGATTTACCAGCTTGGTGATCGCGAAGCGCCGCGTCAGCAAGCGAGTCCAATCGCCCGTCGCGAGCGTCGGTTTCGATGCGTTTGCCAAACTGTGCGGAATCGAAATCCAGAAACCACTCGGGAAATTTCGCAAGTTCATCTGGAGGCAGCTTTGCGATCGTGTTTTCAAGTTCTTGAAGTGACATAGCGGATAGCCTTTCGAGCGGTGTCGCCCAACGAAAGGTTTTTACGACACCGCTTCTCACCGAAGCCAACCATCATCGTAACACCAAAAAGAAACCACGTTGCCAAAGAGGCGGTGTCCGCGGCGCGGCAAACCAAAATGCATCACCGAAGCGATCAATGTGGCGAACCAAATGATGCTCCAACGACGAAGCCGCGGCATTGCGTAAAAACCATGTTACGCGACCGGTGAATTACGATTCGACGTTGCCCCGAAAGACGATCAATTCGTAGACGGCGCGGCCAAGGATCAGCACGAAACCACCAGTGATCGCCAACGCAACCGCCAGTAGTGGAGATTGCACCCAAACTGCGAGCGCAATGAAGATTCCGGCGAATCCGGGCACGAGTTTGCCAAAGTATTCAAGGCGTTTTGCACGATCTTGCGCGAAAGGAAGCGAGTACAGGATCCACGCGAGATGCGCGACGAAAAACAGGACGCCGAATGCGATTGTGAGGTAGCGGAACCAGTCAGGCATTAGAATTCCAGCTTAAATCACCTAATGGCTAGGTCGCGTAACATACTTATAAACGACAAGTTGTCATTTATTACGCAAACGACGAGGAAGTCAGAGCAGTTTAGTGCGGGTTTGGGAGAGATTCAAGTGCAAGCAAGCATGCATGCCGCAATCAAGTCACAACCTGACAGCGTGATGTCGCTGCTACCTACCTATCGTTTTAGGTTGCGCAAAGAGCCGATTGCCAAGCTTCAGAAAGCCGCTGAGTGATGTTACCTGACAAGTTTTTTCTGATGGCTTGTCCGTTGACATGTGTGACTGGCGCAATGCCGACAGGCGTGGTCAACCACATTAACTCGTCGGCCGATTCAAGTTCGGCTTTGGTGATAGCGCGGCGCTGGACCGGTATTCCCATCTCGGCAGCCAGCTCCAGCGCGTACCCTAAAGTTACACCGGGCAAGACCGCTTCCTTGAGCGGTGCGATGATCTCGCCACCTCTGACCATGATCACGCTGGCGGTTGTGCCTTCGGCGACAAATCCATCTGTATCATGCAACAACGCGCGCGAATCTGGATCAGCCGCTCGCGCTTCCTGTTCGGCAAGATAGTAATGTATGCGGCTACGGCACTTGAGCGCCTTGGGGATGCTCGACGCAGGAACCTCAGTCGTGGACACAGACGTCAACCGGATGCCACCCGCAATCATGGCCTCCCGGTCAGCACTTTTTAGTTCGTAAGTGTAAACCAGCGTCGTCGGACCATCGTTGGTCTGCCCGTAGGCCGAAGCCAGTCCCGGCGTAATGCAAATGCCGATCCCCAGTTCGTCTTCAGCGGCCAAAGCGCTTCCATTTTCGTCGATCAGGTCCGCCACTTGAGCCGTCAACTGCTCGCGCGAAAACGGCGCGGATAATCCCATGATTGCCAATCCGCCAAACAACCGGTCCAAATGCCGATCCATCAGCGGCGTCTGCCGCGCGTAAGAGCGAACTTGCTCGGTCACCGAAACGCCCATGGTGAAGCCGAGATCAAACGCCGAAATGCGCGCTTCGGCGGCAGGAATCTTTTTTCCGTTAAAATATGCCGAAGGATTTGCCAACATTACAATTGTTGTCCAATCAAATAGCCCGGCTGAGTGCCTACGATTCGCACATCTGCTAGATCATTATCCGCCAGCGTCGAATCGGTCACTTTCACTGTCCCGTACCGGCAGGACGTCCCACGCGCGATGCCCTCAGCAGCGACGTCCTCGACCAACAACTGCAGCTTCTCCCCAACCAGCGATTGGTAATACTGATCACGCAGATCAGCCTCTAGTTGCCGGACCACTTGGCCGCGTTGCGTCTTCACGGCTTTAGGAATCTGATTGTCCATTTCGGCGGCCGGTGTCGTCTTTCGAGGACTAAAAGGGAACATGTGGATCTTGGAAAATCCGATTTGCCGGCAAGCGTCCAAAGAATCTTCGAAATCGGCTTCCGTTTCGCCGGGGAAACCGACGATCAGATCCGTCGAAAACGCGGGTAGATGAAGTTGCTCTTTGACATGCTGGCATCGATCAATGATGTGCTTGCGCGTCCAACGGCGCTTCATCGCACGGAGTATCCGGTCGCTGCCACTTTGCACGCACACATGCAGATGCGGGCAGACTTGATCGGCGTGGTCTTGCATAACCTCGATCAACTCGCGCGTTACCTCGGTGGCTTCAATGCTGGATAGTCGCACCCGAAACGATCCATCGAGCTTGCAGATCTCACGGACTAACGACGACAGTCGCACCCAATCGGTTTTTGGTTTGCCTCGATTAAAATCGACGCCGTAATGGCCAAGGTGAATTCCCGTTAGGATGACTTCCCGGTAGCCGTTGTCGATCAGTCGCCGCACCTCGTCGATAACCTCGTCCTGCGGTCGGCTGAACATATCTGGCCGCACGGTGGGGATGATGCAGTAACTGCATTTGAGCAAACATCCGTCTTGGACTTTGACATAGGCGCGGTGCCGGCCATCGAGCCCTGAGATGCCGTTGGGAATATCTCGGACGCCAAATCGTCCCAGCAAATCCGGCAGCTCGCGTTTGTCGGTAACCACTTCACTGACGCCAGGAAGCGCCGCGACCTGTTCGGGTTCGCGCGTCGCGTAACAACCCATCACGACGATGCGTGCGTCTGGGTTTTCCCGATTCATCTTGCGGATGACTTGTCGGCTTTTGGCGTCGCCTTCACCGGTGATCGTGCAGGTATTGATCACGCACAGATCGGCCGGAGCGTTTTCGTTGTTCGCGTCAGAGTATCCAATGCCAACGAGGCCTTCACGAACCAATTGTGTTTCGTATTGGTTGACTTTACAGCCAAGAGTGTAAGTTTTGAGTTTGGCAGACAATCGTTGTTCCGGTTTTGCGTCTGAGGTGATCGCTCCCCCCAAGCAACCGGTGCTGGCGCACAAACGGGCTGAATCAGGAGGCGCTGTTCTCAAGCGGGTTAATCTGGTAGCCACGGTTGGGGCTGAATCAGGAGGTGATTTTCTACAGCAGTTTGATCTCGTTAGCCGTTTTGGCGCTAGCCACGGTTTAGCCACCGTCGATCCGTGCTGAAAACGAGAGCCGTTTCCAAAGAGCTTTCTTGTAGAATGGTATCGCAAAACTGAAGATATTTGGATGCCCAAAATTGGAAGTCCGATAGAGTTTCCGCAGCGGGCGAGGCCTCAAACGCCTGCTACGTCCCCGGGGCTGGCTCGATCGAAGCGGACATTGACCCTTTGCAGCGCGAGATCAAATCGTCTTTGCCGAAGGCGTGGATCTGGTCACGTTTGAGTTCGGCGTGCTCCTTGGTCGTCGTCAGACAGATCGCTTTTCCGCTAGCGTCAACGACTTTGGCGATCTCGAAGCCTTTTTCCAATGGATGAGCAAACAGTTGCTTCATCATCAGAACCACATACTCGTACGAGTGATCGTCGTCGTCCCACAGGACCACGTTGTAGCGTGGCTGCTTTTTGTTTTTCTGTTGCTTGTCGGTGGAAGCTTTACTCTTTACAACCGGTTCAGCAACTGCGGTAGAATCTTGGTCAGACATGAGAATCTAAAATTATGGTTTACGCCGGCAACGGGAGAAACTTTGGCGGAAACGGCAGGAAACGTCCTTGGAAAACGATGTCTTATTTTAATCAGCAACAGCCAACGAAAAAAGATGTGTTTTCGCGCTATTAATTGCTGCTTGTGGCCCTCTCTGGCAAACCGTCATTATCTTTAGAGCCAAAATCGACTAAATTGTTCACGCGCACAGGACATGATCCTGTCATTTATTCGCCTATACATCACCTGTTCCATCCATTTTAACTCAGCAAACTCTCAAATCATGTTGGACCGAAAATTCGTTGTTGAAAACGCCGCCGCTGTCAAGCAAAACTGCATCAATCGGAATCTGAGCGTCAACATCGACAAAATGATGGAATTGGAAACCGCCCGACGAGTGAAGGCTCAGCGGGTCCAAGACCTGAACACCGAGGCCAATGCCAAATCCAAGCTGATCGGCAAAGCCAAA
>CALKXO010000330.1 GCA_938003615.1 uncultured Pirellulaceae bacterium
AAAAACTTTCAAAAGGGCGCTGTCTTCGAATTCCGCAACGACTTTCGGATGGACATCGTTGTCGTCCATCCAGTGATTTAGTGCGCGCCGCACAGCGGTGTGGTCGGTTGGGAGGCATAGTGGCGCTCCGGTCAGTGACAAGGGAAACTTACGTCGATACTTTTTGGCAAGTTCTGGAACGGCCAAAAATGAAATCCCGCACTCGCCAAGTCGGTGACTGTAGGCGCGTACGTCGACCGTCGGAGGCGCAACCGAATCAGAAATGATCAAATCAAGCTTATGAAGGGCTAGGTCAGCCATCAGCTCGGGTAACTTCCCCTCGTAGCAGACGATTTGAAAACCCTCTGGATGATGAATCGCAGGTTTAAGCAATTCGAAAGCAACGAGTTTCGGCACCACGTCGGGCATTCCAACGACAAACTTTTTTGTGTTGCCGGGGATACCGGTCTTCATGAAGTCCGTCAGTTCGCGGCCGATCGAGAAAATCTCTTCCGCATACCGAAACACTTGCTGGCCATACTCGGTTAATTCTAGGTATCGCCCGGACTTCCGAAAGAGCTTTGAACCCGCGGCTTTCTCAAGCTCGCGCACTTGTGCCGTTACGGTCGTACGTGCTACATGTAGCTCTTTGGCTGCGGCAGTAACGGTTCCCTCTTTGGCGACGTTCCAAAAGTAGAACAGATGATGATAGTTAAGCCATTCCATACCGCGTTTCTATGGCAGTTATTGTGACATGTCAATATTTTTGACGGTAAATGACACTAAATACTGCTTTTCCTACATAGTAAGAAAAGCCTATTAATAACAAGTTGGACGTTTGTATCAAAGTTTGAAGGTCAAAACCATGAAAAAACACGGAAACCCAACACCTGAAGAGTCACAGGGAGAATCTGGGCAAGCGTTCCGTTACCTGACCAACGATTTCCTTGCCTCGGTCGTCGTTTTCCTTGTTGCGCTTCCGTTGTGTATTGGAATTGCAGTCGCCGTCGGCGTAAATCCCGCTCGCGCGTTAATCACCGGAATCATCGGCGGCCTCGTCGTTGGCTCCATCGCTGGCTCTCCGCTTCAGGTCAGTGGACCCGCGGCCAGTCTGTTCGTGATCGTGGCTGAAATCATCATCACCAATCGGGACAAGTACCTCGCCGAGGCAGGCGATGTCGCCGCATCGGAAGAGTCGGCGATGGCTTACGCCATGGCTGCTTTAGGCTGTGCTGTCGTACTCGCCGGCATCATGCAGCTTATCGCTGGAAAGATGAAACTTGGACGTTGGTTTCGCGCCGTGTCTCCGGCCGTCATCAAGGGCCTGCTGTCCGGGATTGGAGCGCTGATTCTGATCAGTCAGTTCCATGTGATGCTTGACCACACTGCGATGTGGGGGGACAAACCTGCTCGTGGAGGATTGCAGTATCTTGCCACGATCCCAACGGCAATAATGAAGTGCTTCACTGAAGGTGACTCGAACCATCACTTGGCTGCGATCATTGGAGTCGTGACGATTGGAACAATCGTCGCTTGGAGTAATTTTGCTCCAAAGAAAATCAACTTCATCCCGGGAGCACTTGTTGGAATCGTTGCGGCGACATTGGTGGCAATCTTTGCTGGCTTTGACGTGATCCAGCTTTCGGTTCCTGACAACATGTTCAGCGAAGTCTCCTTTCCAAATGTTTCATGGTTGGGTCTGATCACAGAATCTTCCATATGGGTGTCGGCGCTGGTCATTGCGATCGTAGGCAGCGCTGCGACGCTGCTTACTGCCTCAGCCGTTGACGACATGTCACGCGATATCGGTGTGAAGACTGATTTCGACCAAGAACTGCTTTCGCAGGGAGTTGGCAACACGTTGTGTGGACTTGTCGGTGCCCTTCCGATGACGGGTGTGATTGTCCGTAGTTCGGCAAATGTCCACGCGGGTGCGCGAACGCGCATGTCCACCATCATTCATGGGGCGTGGTTGCTTCTATTCGTGTGCTTCTTGCCTCATCTGCTAACCTACATCCCAAAATCAGCTTTGGGAGCACTGCTGGTTTACACCGGATTAAAATTGCTCAACCCGGCGCAGTTTAAAGGGCTTTGGAAAGTCGGTAAATCAGAAGCCGCGATCTATCTCACGACTTTAGTGCTCATTGTTTCGGTAGATCTTCTGTTTGGTGTGATTGTCGGTGTGGCACTTTCGGCTGCGAAATTGCTGCATCGATTCAGTCATCTTGAGGTCGATTTGATCGCCGATGAAGAAAAACATCGATACGAGTTGAAGCTGCGCGGGGCGGCAACATTCCTGCGTCTGCCAATTTTGGCGGACTACCTTGATGAACTTCCCGGCGACGCTGAATTGCACGTGTGCTTGGAGAAGGTCGACTACATCGATCACGCCTGTTTCGAACTACTGATGAATTGGGCGGAATCGCATGTTGAAGAAGGCGGATCGTTAGTGATGGACTGGGACAGACTGCATGGTGCATTTCTCTCAGAAGCAAACGAGAGCGGCGAGGCTGCCGATGGAGTTGCAGCGTCTGTGCCGTCGCTTGCAACATCAGAGAGCTCCTCAAAGTCGGAGGCGTAGATAGTTGGTGGGTCGGCGCGACGATGTCGCTTGACCCACCCTACGCTCAACACTGACGATTCAAGGTAGGGTGGGTCGCTCGAATTCCGTGTCAGCGGAATTCAGACCCACCAACGGTTCTGCTCGCTTAGTCCCACCACCAGACCTCACGGGCCTGAGCTGCAGCACCAACGTACGGGAAGGCGGATTGCGACTGTTCGGTGCGTGCCGATTTCTCCAGTGCTTTGTCAAAATCGAACTCGACGCCGCCAGAGACGGCCACCAATTGTTGCTGATAACGCTTGCCGCCTTTAGAAAAACTAACCTTTCGGTAATTCACGATCGATTCAACTTCCGTGGAAAAGGGCAGGGCGGTCGGCCAGTAGCCTTCGGCGTTTCCAGTCTTCCCTGCGGCCGTTGATGCCCGGAAATTGCCTTCCAACGCCACGCTAAGTCCAACCTTTTGATCGAGTTCGAATTGGTGGATGATGCCTGCCACCAACGCTAAATCAAAAACGTTCCTCAGTTTGGCGAACACGGGATAGACTTCACTCAGCTCGTCAAAGTTGTCCGTGAAGTCTCGTGCAAAACCCTCTGTCGCGGCGTCCGATTGGCCCGAATGAAGGCGCTGCCCAAGCGCGCCCAAGTGTTCGTTCTCAGATAGAACTTTCACAGAGGGACCGGACAGCTCAAAAAAGTTTCGATTGGCGTCCATCGTGATCGAATTCAAATCAACGGTGAACCACCAGCGCACAAGTGAATCGCGCTGTCCGGTTTGTTCTTTGCCGGCCACGCGATCAAAATAGTCGGGCACCGCTGGGATCGACGGTTCGGTTCCCATGCCGATCATCTTCATCAACAAATCAGCTTCCACGATTACTGTCGCGGCGTGGGAGTCAGGTTTGATGCCGTGGACTTCTACGTCTTGGCGACCGACTGCCTCACGTAGTTTGTCAGCCCATCGTCTGCCGGTCGGTTTTGTCGTTGAGAGAAACTTGGCCGCTTCGGCAAGTGACTTTTGGCGAGGAACGATCGTACAACCAAATTTTCCTTGTCGTTCTCCGGGCGTCGACGCATTTTTGAGACAGACCAAGAGATCATCCAACTGCAACACCGGCGCGCCAGTTTCGCGACTGACGGCCAGCCCGGATTCATTCGTTTTCCATGGACCGGCCGGACCTGCCAAAATAATATCATTGGCTTTTTGATCAACAATGACATATTGGATTTTGGAAACGCCCGCCATGTTTTTGATAGACGAATCAAGCGTGCGTCCAAATGTCGTGGCTTGGTTCACTTCACGAAGCAGTCGTTTAAGTGAGATCTTCCGCAGCGGAGCGGTCGTCGTGAGGCTAAGCTTCGAATCGAAAGCAAGTTTCTGTTGGACGGTTTTACCCGGCGGGTTCCCTCGCGCGTCAATCGGCTTGAGGCGCTGCCGGATGTCGGAGGTGTCGACATCGACTCCCGCCGGATAGGCCATCAAGCTACCTTCACCGCCGGTGTCTTCCCAAGTATCTGAACCGATCACGGATTGGATCAAGTCGATCAAAGGTTGGAAGTCATTTGCTGTAATCCCACCCGCTTGGCCCGCTTGTTGGTTGGCTTGAGGATCCTCGTTGGCTGCTAGATTTGGATCGAAGTTGCGACCGTTAATCGCACCAGTATCTTTTATTGCACCAGTATCTTTTGATTGCTCTTGCGCAATGGCCGGCCAGCATGCGGCAAAGGTTACCAATAGAAACAGCAGCGTCAGTTTTGGAAGTGGGCAAAAGAAACGGAGCCAGAAGTTGAAAGAAGCCATTGGTCTCTCCGAGAGTTCCGATACACAGATTTGCCTGTCGCAAATTATAGTGGAAGTTTGCTTGGAAGGCGAATCAGAAAAAATCGAATTGAGCGTCCTGCTATGAAGAGGAAGCCGAAAGGTTCTTCCAGTACTTGGAGAAGTTGAGCCGGGGTGTGAAGTAGTCATATCTCCATGGTTGGAGAATCGCAATCAGTCTGTCTTGGCGGTCGATGCCAGCAATTTCCCCTTGTGCGGCTGCTCCGCCCGGATATTTTCTTTCTACCGGTTGCCCGTCGGAGAGTGACATTATCTCCTCGTCCTCGATCAAAGTTCGAGGCATATCGCCAATCAGACATTGGCCTGGCAGAAATTGCCCATGAATCGTTTCACGGGAGAGCGCATCCAATTCAATCGCGTTGTCGAGATTTTGCTGGCCGATGCCTGTTCGAGTCAGTTCGGTCATCACGGCGTGTGTGCCAAGTCTCAACGCGATGTCGCGGCCCAGTGAACGGACGTAAGTCCCGCTGCCGCAGCGGATCGACAATCGAAAATCTGGCCATGAAAAACCGGTTAGCTCAATTTCGTGAATCTCGATCGGTCGTGGCTCAAGCGGAACTTCTTCACCCTTGCGGGCAAGTTCATAGGCGCGTTTGCCGTTAACACGCAGCGCTGAAAAACTGGGCGGCAGCTGATTGATGGTGCCCGTGAACTCGGGCAGCACTTTTTCTACATCCGCAGCGGTGAGGGTCGGCCCGTCGATGACTTCGACCTTGCCGCTGATATCTTCGGTGTCGCTGGTTAAGCCAAAGCGGAATGTTCCTTCGTAGCGTTTTTCGGCGAACTGCCCGAACTGGATCAGCCGTGTCGCTGGGCCGACGCAGACGATCAGCACTCCGGTCGCCAGTGGGTCCAGAGTCCCACAGTGGCCGACCTTCGTTTTGCGCGGCGCGATTCCGCAGACTTTATTGACGACGTGGCGCGAGGTGACGCCAGCGGGTTTATTGATGTTTAAAACGCCAAACAAATTCGAATATCTCTGGTTAAACGCTGCTTCGGAGCTGTCCAAAATTTGGTGGCTCGTTGAAAGACGTCCCCTGCGTCAATTCGAGTCACTACTTTCGGCGATTTTAGCACGGTCCCTCAGGGGCAGAAGTCGCGGCTACAGTCATGATGAAAGTGCGTAATGTATGGATCGCGAAAGATACTACAACTGACAAGGGTTCTTGACGATGGTTATTTCGCTAGTGGTTAGTCGAATCTAAAAATTAGGATCTCACATTTTGGCCGTTTGGGCTCGCGTTCAATGGCACTCGTTTTAGCCCGTCTAGAAGTAAAATATGCGTCGGAGGAACCGGGGCAAGCGCACAAACGGCTAACGGGTTAAAGAGCAATTCAACGCACCAAAGCGGGGTAGGCTGTTAGCCGTTTTGGCGCTAGCCACGGTTGGGTTGAACGGGTGACGGCCACTCTCGAAATGTGACTTGTAGGCAACCGGTGCTAACGTGGATCCGGCTTATAAGTTTAGTGGCGGTTGCGCGTTTTAAAGAAGCCTAAAGTGAATGCTGTTTGGGCTGTGACCTCAGCAAGATCGTTACTACCGGAAAACACTTCCACACAAGTGTCTTGACGCGTCAAACTAAAACTGACGATTTACATCGGATTGGGGGAAACCGCGCGTTTGCGGAAAGTTAGGATTAGCTTCATAATTCGCATTTGCCGCTTGCTAACACAAAATTCGAGGAATTAGCGAACTAAACGCCATTGATTGCCGTATTAAAGTAAGTAAGCTAGCCTCTAATCAGAGCAGTGCTGTCAAAAGCACACTGTGATCCGAACTCTCACGAATCTAGGCGTGTGTCTGATTCGAAACAATCGCTGGCTGATACTCTTTAAAAAAGTGAAGATTGAGCGATAGAGTGGACTTTCGGCGTGGCAAAACGTATTATGTCCTCAAGTTTACTTGCTAGACTGCTGTCTCCCATTAATCTGGTTCTTGATGTCAAAACTGCACCAAAAACTCACTGCAATTTTCACAACCCTTGCGTTGGTGATTGCCGGTTTTACTGCAGTAACACATCATCACGACCACTCGGGCGCCGAGCATTCGTGCGACCAACATGCTCACCATCAGTGCGGTGGACATTCACACTCGTCCACCGCTCAAGAAGTGAGAGACATCTCCAGCAATTGCTGCGACCATAGTGAGTATCAGTTTGCTCCACATCTTCCACACTCTTCAGAGTCTGTCGTCCAAGCAACCGGCGGTTCTCTCGATGGTGATCATCTCTGTGTCTTCTGCCGTTTTCTGACCGAACAAGCGGCTCAGATTTCTTTTGTATTTGAAACTCGGACATCGACGAGTATCTATTCAATTGCGCCTGTTGCAATAGTGTTTGAGCTTGAGTTGCTCACACCTGCATTTCTCCAGCGTGGACCACCGGTAGCCTAATTGCCAGCAAACGAGCATCGCGCTGCGTCCGTCTACTCTCTCCTTGACAGTCTGGTATCTATTAGAGCAAGAGCATCGATTAGAACTGATTTCAGTGTCTTTATCGCTTGCCTACACGTAGCCCAATGTCATTGCACTAGTTCCTTGGCGAACTGTGTTTGCTGGTCATGTCTGTGTTCTTTCCGGGAAAGTTGGTCTTTTATCAGGCCACTCGGAATAGTTATTGATTCGAACAAACATGTTTCAGGTTACTTAAAATGAAGAAAACAAACAGCTCAGCAAACGGATTTACTCTCGTCGAACTATTGGTGGTGATTGCGATCATCGGGATTTTGATTGGGATGTTGCTGCCAGCAGTCCAGCAAGTACGTGAGGCGGCTCGACGCATCAGTTGCGCCAACAATATGCGTCAGTTGGGAATTGCTTTGCACAACTACGAGAGTGCCAGAATTGAGCTCCCATCTGGCTGGACGACGGCCGATGACACGGCACTGGGCGCACCGGGTTGGGGGTGGTCCGCACAGATCCTCCCTTTCGTAGAGGCAGGCAACGTCTTCAAAAACTTAAACATGAATGTTGAAATTGCCGACCATGACCACGAGGAGTGGATCAGTTTGGAAATGCCAGTATTTATGTGCCCTTCGGATCCGGGCGCCACAATCGTTGATCTCAATGGCCACATTGAAGAAGATGATCATGACCATTTTCACGATCTAGTCCTCGATGACGACCATGATCACGACGATGATGAGCCATTGCTCGTTGGGCGCAGCAACTATTCAGGCGTCTTTGGCAGTGGCGAAATTACCGAATCGCCCTCCAACGGCAACGGTGCGTTCTACGCGAACAGTGAACTGGCATTTTCAAAGTTCACTGATGGGCTGAGTAACACCTTTCTTCTTGGCGAACGTCGTACTGATTACGGTGCGATATCATGGGTGGGCGTTGTTGATCATGTTGACGAGCCTTTTGCACGAATCGTGGGTGCGGCCGATCATGCTCCCAATTCGCTCGAGGGGCATTTTGAGGATTTCCGCAGCTACCACCCGGCAGGCGTGAATATGGTGCGTGGCGACGCATCGGTTCAGTTTCTCGGCGACAACATTTCCGAAGCTACTTTCCAAGCGATGGCAACACGGAGCGGTGGTGAGGTCGCAAACGAATTTTAGTCGATAGACTATGAACTGAATCTTCTTGTGAATTCCAAGATGGATTAGGCGACCTACCAAGGCATGGAAGAAATGATTGCCACCTCTATTGCCCGATTGGAAAATTTGATCGAGCCAAACACTGCCGAGGCACTTGAATAGGCTAGGCAACAGGCGGCCCAAGTCAGAGTGTTTCGCTGGCTGCCTAGTCGAGCTGCCAGCAATCAAGCGTTGCGTTGATTCCGTCGCTGCGTGTGTACAGACGTCCGCCGGAAATGGCCGGAATCGTTTTCGAAGGTAGATCGTACAGTTTGAATTCAGATAGTTGTTTGTATCCCTCGGGCGTCGCATCAATTAGCCGTAGATTCCCTTGGCAGTCCAGCAATACGATTCGGTTTCCGGTCAGCAGCGCGTGGCCGACCGGAATGTTGGGCTGTTGCCATTTCAAGGTTCCGGTTAGCGGATCGAAGCAACGAAAACTTCCGTTGCGATAGTCCTCGCGGCCAGACGTGCCGTACAGCATTCCGTCGTGCAAGACTGGCGTCGAATATTGACTGGCAAAGACGTCCTGATTGGACCATAGCGTTTTAGGATGGTAGCCGTCGTCTCCGAATGGTTTTTCTCCCCCGGAAAGAGCCAGAGTTCTACCACCCACATTGTAGGCCGCGTTAACGAAGACCCGGTCGCCGATCAGAACGGGCATCGCTCCGACCGCTGTTGGGCCAGTTTTTCCGAAACGCGTTTTGAAGGCTAGTTCACCACGGTTCACGTCGATGCCGACGACGTGCAGGCGAGTGACCACAATCACGACCCGTTTATTATCGACGGTCAACTGTACCGGCGACGAGTAACTGGCCCGGTCATCAAAAACGGACCAAGCTTCCTCACCCGTTTCGACGTCCAACGCAACAACCGCCGCAGCGCGTCCGCCGACGTTGACGATCACTTTTTGCCCGCATACGATCGGCGAGGTACCCACACCAAAGAACCCGTTGTTGGTGCCGTGGTCCGCGCTTAAGTCTTTCTGCCATGTGGTTTTGCCGTTGGTGGCATCCAAGCAAAACAACGTCCCGGCAGGAGAGTAGACAAAGAGTCGCCCATCGTTGTAGGCGGGGGTGGCTTTGGGTCCCGGATCACCATCCATCTCACCGTTGCCGTATTTGCACGGTAGAAGCTTTCGCCAGACGCGTTTTCCCGTATCGGCAAACAAAAGTTCAGCCGTCATTGGTGCTACGCCGCCCGCGTTGCGATGAACGATAAATACGTAGTTGCCAAATACGATTGGGCTAGAGAATCCAGCGCCAACCTTGGCGGACCAGATTCTCTCTGGCCCATCGTTGCCCCATGGCTCGATCGTTTCGCCGATAGCCATTCCGGCCCCGAGAGTTCCACGAATTTGCGGCCAGTCTGATGATGCGGGTGTTGCCAGCGTCGCGATTTGGTTGACTGGCGTTGCCTGAGCTTGATCGGCCAACTGGACGGGCTCGCCACCGGAACAACCGGATTGAAATATGATCAGCAACCATCCCGTCACTAAAACGGATCTGCCAACGAGATAGGAGATAGCGGTAGGACGGCAAGCATGCGCGTGATGCATTGTGATTTATGGGGGGTGAATCAGCTTAAGAGAATTAGCGTTTTTGTTGTTGAACTGCCCGTTGGCGACCATCAAGTTTAACGGTTGGGCAGAGGTTTTTGTTTGGCCTGAGTTTGCCTTTCTTCGGGATCAGACGGGTCGATCCAAAGTTAATTATTGTCCCTGTTGTTTGGATCCGATGTTTCCAGTATCTGGATTCGCCAGGTTTGAGTTTCTTACAATCCACAAGCTAAAAAATGATGTTGCCAAACCTATCACTGTCTGTGCTGTGGCGTTACTACTCTGTCGTTTACCTTTGCGGGTTAGGCCTGTTCTTTTTTGCCTCCGGTGCGGCTGCTCAAGAAAAGGCGTTCGACCCCGGTTTTTCTTCAAATCAAGCTCTATCTGTGGCGGGTGAGTTGACAAGCGAACCACCGCTTGAGGCCGGGCTCAAGATTGTATCAGCCTATGAAGTTGAGGTTCTGGAAACACCAGTCTACGATTCAACGACAGCGGTAACAGAGAAAATGCCAGCCGAAGCTGCGTTGGAATCCTGTGAGTCTTGCTTGCCGGAAGAGTCGCCATCGACTACTGCCGTAGTGAAGAACGTAAATTACTTCGGCGTCGATGACGACACGTGTTGCGACGAGTGGTCGGGCTTCTGCAAGATCAAGGACATGCCAATGAACTGTGGTTGCGGTGGTTTAAAAGCGAGAAAGGGACACTTGGGTATCCCTTGGTTGAGATCTGCGGACGAGGGTGAAGACTGCGACTACTGCCAAGGTGGTTGTTGCGGGGACAATAACGCAGCAGGAAAGCAACGGAGGCAGACGCGTCGAAGTGCACTTTCTTACGCCTGGACTAGCGCTTGGAGCAAAGCCACGCGTGGCAATTGCGAAAGTTGCAGCGCAGCAACCACCTGCAAGACAGAAGGATGCACTAGCTGCCGCTAAAGAATTGGCAGCCAATAGTGGTGTTTGTCGATCACTCGTCCGTCGGCTCTTCGGGCTCAGTCGGCTCTTCAGGCTCAGTCGGCTCTTCGGAGGCAATCGGCTCTTCGGAGGCAATCGGCGTTTTCCCGAGAGACATTGTCTCGTCATATAGGGCTCGGACTTTTTCAAGCATTCGTATGCGATCATTGTCACGCTCTCCCCAGTTGTCGTCAACGTACAGCTTCACCAAGGACGCATGTATCGCTGCAGCTTCTTTGGGCGGCAACACTTGTGCTTGGGCGATGGCCGCATTGATGCTTCTGATATGTGTGTCCACCTGACGGTCCTCGGCACCAACAATCTTAATCCTGAATCCCTCGGCTGCTTTCACGCAATCCATGTCGCGCTCTGAGAGTCCTGCAACTTTTGAGTGGACATTGATAAACGCCTCCATCTTGGCGTCGGCACTTTTGGGATTGGTGTCCCCCAAGTCCACAATGGTCATGAATTGCCGCTCGATCTCGGTCAGTCGAGAATCGCCAGGAATTCTTGCGCGCACTGACAAGCGTTTTACAAGGCTGCTGTAGTCCTTGACCGACTGACCAACCTCATTGAGCAATTCCACTTCGCCAAATCGTTCATCATCTGGGTACAGACGCAAGAATTCTCCCGTTTCTTCGACGACTTCGTCCGGGTGCTCCAGCGATCTTTGAATGGTGGTATACAGCGTGTCAGCGGACGGGCTTTTCGTGGCGAACCACGTTCCGATCGAAGCCGCACCGACTGTAATCAGCAGCAACAAGGCCAACGGCCATTTTGCGGTGGGCGGTTCTTCGTAGTCTGTATCGATTTGCAACGCCGCGCGATGTTCAGGCGTTACCGGTGTGAAATAGTCCTCGCCGGGCGCGGTGACCTTCTTTCCCTTTCTTTTCCTGATCGTGTTCTTGCGCGTGTGAGCTCCCTTTTTCTTTGCCGGTGGTTCAGCAGACGATTTGGAAACGGACTTAGATCCTGCCTTGGCTTTGGATTTTCCATGATCGACACTGGTTACGTCGGGCTCCGATGAAATTGAGGTTCTATCAGTGAGGGTCTTGGAACCTCCAAATGTCTTTTCGCCGGGAGTGTCATTGCTTCCGGTCAATCCGTCTTTGGCGGCGGACGGTATTCTCTCAATCTCGTCTGTCGAATCGTGTGTCGAGAATTTCGGCGTGTTGATCTTCCCGGGTAGATAGACGCCAGAATCGCTCTGAGCCGTTTGGGCTTCGCTTTCTTCCTTCAAAGACTCTTTGATGGATAAAATTTTGTGCATCGTCGCTTGGGCTGTAGAAATCCTCTTATCGGGTTTCTTCTCCATCATCGCCGATAGTAACGATTCGACGTCCGTCGGTATGTTGGGGACTTTGGTGCTGATTTTGGGAACCGGCACACGCGTCAAGTTACGAAATGATTCTTCCATCGAGTTCGCTGAGAACGGCGGTTTGCCCGACAGCAAAGTGAACATGACCGTGCCCAGAGAATAGATATCGCTGCGCGCAGTCACCGGTTCACCTTTGGCTTGTTCGGGTGCCATGAAATCCATGGTCCCCAAAATGTTGGTGCCGGTGTGGTGAGACCCGCCATAACTTTTTGCAATGCCGAAGTCAGTAATTTTAACGACGCCGTCTTCGGTCATCAACAAGTTTCCGGGCTTAAGATCACGATGAATGATACCGCGGTCGTGAGCGTGTTTAAGTCCCTTGCAGGTATCGACTGCGATATCCAAGCATTCGGGCCAAGTAAAAGCGTGGCCGCTGCGCTGCATATCGTAGAGGCTCTTCCCCTTGACTAGCTCCATCGCAAAGTACAAGTTGCCGCCTTCTTGTCCATAGCTAAGCAGGCGGACGATGTTGGGGTGGTCCAACTTCATCATCGCCTTGATCTCGGACTCAAATCGTCCTCGAAAGTGTTCATCGTCGGCATACTGAGGCGCCAGAATCTTGACAGCGTGGACATCTCCGGATTTCTCGTGCACACCACGGTACACTGTCCCCATGCCGCCTCTCCCGAGAACGTTTTCAAACTGGTATGGCCCGAGGCTTTCAAGCATGTTGATTTTGGTGGGTGGAGAGGAAAAAAAATCCGCCAATGATAGGCTTGCGAACGTTATGA
>CALKXO010000331.1 GCA_938003615.1 uncultured Pirellulaceae bacterium
GGTCTGATTTCCGCTGTCGCGAAACTCGGGCGCCCCACCCTACTGGATGCTCGGCAAGCACCAATCTGATAGGTGCACCTAAAAACATGGAACAATACATGCGTAAGCCCAAACTCCAAAGATACCGGATTTTTAACACCCCAGCATTAGCCACGGTTCTGTTGCGCAAAACCGGGGCTAGCATTAAAACGGCTAACATGCGTGATCCTAAATGCAAATCTGGATGAAGCACTTGGATGTATTCTTAACCACTGCGGCCTCAGCGCTTCGCATAGGATTAAAAAGAAGATCTTCTCTGCGTACCTCCGTGTTCTCCGTGGTTATTTTTACTTGGCTTCTTGCTGAAGCGCGAACTCGATGGACGAACTAAGAATACGGAGAAACCGATGCCGTAGGACTCTAAAAAGTCTGGTCATTTCCTGTGCTAGCAGCCCACTAGAACGACTCACGCTTGCCCACGCCGGACGAATCCTGTAACGATCCGGTATGTTTACTGGCAAAAGGTTCCGAAAATCGCTTCCCCACCGGGTGGGCAGCCGCGCTGGTGTGCTGATTGCGCTGCTGCTTGCATTTGGTTGCAAGAGTGTCGATGAGAAAACATCAATCGACTTCACGTTGCCTGGCGTCGAAATGAACGAGGGCGCTGTCGCGCTCCAGGTGGCCGTCGTGCAAGTCGACGATGACCAACAAGAAATCATTGAGGAATTTTGGTCGCGGCTGGACACGATGAAGCTATCACTTGCCGATCGTCAGGTCGCCGATCGAAACGGACTACGGTATGCCGTCATGTCCCCCCAATGTCCAGCGATTCTCGACCAACTTCTCAAACGCCGAGAGCTGGACATCTCGCGCATGACCGATATTCAGAAAAAAATGGCTTCCAAAGGGCTATTGGAATCCCCCTCTCGTTTGCTCCACCACCAGCGCATCGAAAATGATTCCGGCGAGGAGTTCGAAATCCCTGTATCGGACTACTATCAACAAAAAAAATGGTCCATCGTCGATAAACGGGGCCGAATGGAGTCCGGTAGTGGCGAACTGGTGAAGGCCTTCATGCAACTGTCGACGTTTCCTCAAAATGACGGATCGGTACGTTTGGTCGTCGAGCCTGAGATCCATCACGGACAACCGCAGCAGCGCTACGACGTTTCCCAACGGACCTTTTTGTTCTCCGAGAGCCAGATTCAGTCTCGCATTGAAGCGCTGAAGTTCGCTATCGATCTGCAACCCGGCGAGTCGTTGGTCATCGCGCCCACTGTCCAGACGAACCCCAGAACTCCTTCATCAGCCAGCCGATCGGTGTCACAGAATTCCGCAACGTCCATTGGCGATCTGTTCTTTGCGCAAACACCGCTTGCAGCCACTGTAGAATCAATTCCGGCTCAACAGGATCGTGAGCAAGCCCGGCTAATTGAATCGGCATTTGCGGAGTTGGATAAACAATTTGCATCATCCGCCGATAGCGATGCCAATGCGGAAATCACAACCACGAATCCGCCTCCAGAATCTTCTGTAAAACCACTTTGCCGGTTTCTGATGGTGAGGTTGATCCATACTCAGGCAAGCGACTTATTCGATCGCTCGTCTTCAGCCAAACGCCTGACAACGATCAATCATCAATAGAACCGTGTTCCCGGGAACGCGAAAAAGAAAACCCGGTTATACTTGTTCAAGCAACTCTTTCAAACACACCCCAGAAACTCAACCGGAGACAGAATTGGCGACAGAATCATTGACATGGGTCGATCAGCGCGAACAACTGTTGTTGGCACCCTATGCGATGTTCAGCAACCAGTCGCGCGGTCGGGTTCATGCGGAAACCGAACACCCTTACCGCGGCCCGTTTCAACGTGACCGAGACCGGATCTTACACAGCTCTGCCTATCGACGATTAAGCGGAAAGATGCAAGTCTTCACCGGCGAGATGGGCGACTACCACCGGACGCGTCTGACTCACACGCAGGAAGTGGCCACCGTCGCACGCACCATTGGCCGAGCGTTAGGATTGAATGAGGACTTAATTGAGGCATTGGCATTGATGCACGACATTGGGCATCCACCCTATGGGCATGCAGGAGAAGACGCGCTGAATGAATGCGCAGTAGACTGTGGTGGATTTTCACACAATCAGTTTGCGTTGACGATCGCCACCGAACTTGAGTTTCGTTACAACGAATTTTCGGGTTTGAACCTAACCCATGAAGTACTGACCGGGCAGACCTGTCGAATCGACAAAGAGAAGTCTGGCCAGCGTCCGTTACTGGAGGTCCAGTTAGTCGATGCCGCTGACAGCACCACTTACGACGCGCACGACACTGACGATGCCATCAAGCTTGGCCTAGTGACTCTCGAGGAAATGGAATCTCTTGAGATGGTTCGAGAGAGCATTGCCCATGTGCGGCAGCATTACACGTCATTGAACGAAGAACTGATGCGTAAAGCGGTTGTACACCGGTTGATCGAGCGGCAGGTGACGTCGCTGATCACCAATTGCGGCAACGAATTCCAAGATCGCGCTTTTGCAAACTTTCAAGACGCCATCGACAGCGATTTTGTGCTCGGCCACAACGCGGAGCTGGATCAGCAAAAAAAAGAACTCGAACGCTTTCTCTATGCGCGTGTCTATCGTCATCCAAGTTTGGTCACCGTCCGGCAGCAGGCTCAAGATCGCCTCAAGGAGATGTTTGCAAGGTATTGTGAGGCCCCTGAGTTGTTCCCGAAAAAATATCAACAACGCGCAGAAAAAATCGGAATTCCACGGATGGCGATCGAGTACATTGCAGGGATGACAGACCGCTTCTGCGAAGACGTACATCGGGCGATTGTCCCTTCGTCGTAAAAAGACAACTGCTTATTGGATTCGGAGCAATATCCGCAACGTGACAGGCAGACACACTACTGGTGGGCTGCGGGCGGGGCGCGACACTTTAGGCCTTGAACACAGCGACAAGCGTCTTGGAGAGGTTCGCAATCGGCATCCTGTTGGCAGAATAGGCTTTCCACGGACACGGTAGAGATTTAGAATGCTGATTGGCGGCGTGCCAGATACCTTTTCAATTTTGCTTTAGCAGCAAAACCCATTTTCCTGATGCGACCCCGGTCGTTTCGACTCGAGTAACTAAATGGCTCTATGGATTTTAAGGGCGTGTTTTATGCTGGTGGCTATTGGCCTTGGCGTCTCGTTCATTTCATCATTATCGGTTGATGTAGAAGTCGGCGCGGCCTCCCGGTGGGTCGTCTGGACTGGCTTTGCGATTTTTGTCGTCGGGGCAATCCTTACAATCGTGGCCGACATTGCGGTGAAGAGCAAACGCATCGACCTGATTTCCAGTGTCTACTTCGGGTTAGTTGTCGGGGCATTTCTGACCTACATCGTCAGCACCGCCTTGACCCCCCTATTTGGAATGTCCAACCAATCTACAATTTTCGGCGGGGCGTCACCCGCTCAAATCAAAGGATGGGTCGTTTCCTTCCTGGGCGCTGCAATTTGTTACTCATGTATCAGCCTACTGTGGCAGACCAAAGACGATTTTCGTTTCGTAATTCCCTACGTTGAATTCAGCAAAGACGTCAAGGGACTTAAACCCTACGTGCTGGACACCAGCGTGGTGATCGATGGACGCATCGCTGACATCATCGACACCGGCGTCATCGACAACCCCATGGT
>CALKXO010000332.1 GCA_938003615.1 uncultured Pirellulaceae bacterium
GTTGGATGCTGACAATGGTCAGGCAACCATCACCGATTCGGCCACTGCGATGACCAACGTGAACTTCACGTTGAATGTTCGTGGTTCCTTTATCAACCTTGGAACGGGTGTCGATGCCGCTAACCCAGCAGTGAATACTGACTCTTTGACGTTGCGGTCGCTTACGTTCAATTCCAGTGGAAACACTGCGATCTCGGCTGATTCCGACATTAACTTGGTCGGATCGAGTACTGCCGATAACTTGACATTGGCATCCACTGGCAACATCACCGATACGTCGGTCACTGGAACCGCCGCCCGGACGATCGCTCAAACGAGTGCAAACTTCACTGCAGTCGATGCGATTATTGGAGAAATTGGCGATGACTTCTTTAACATTGTCAGCGGCAACAGCCCAGGAGTGGCCAATGTTACCGGAACCGAGAACATTGTGGTAAACCGAGTTTAACGGTGATAACACACAATTAGAACTTAAAAACACGCTCGGTAACGAGCGTGTTTTTTTGTAGTCACCGTTTCTCGAATTGCCATTACATGAGAAACTGTTTTCCGGGGTTCCTATCTTTTGGCGACAGCGGCTACAATTTTTCTTGAGGATTCGTCTGCCGTGTTTTTTTGACGGCTAAATTTCTGAACTCTATCGCACACCAGAATCTCGCCGTGAAACTCGCTTTTCTCTCACGCATAAAAACGCTCAGCAAACGCTACGCCGACAAATCGGATGAAGAGTTGCGAGACATTGCGCTGGACCTTGGTTTTGAGTCAAGGCAGTACGAAAACGTCACGCGACTGCTGGAACGTGGATTCGCCTTGGTCAAAGAAGTCTCTCGACGGAAGTTGGGGATGGAGCATTACAATGTCCAGTTGCTGGGTGGTCATGCCATGTGCCAAGGGCATGTTGCTGAGATGCGTACAGGCGAAGGGAAAACGCTGACCGCGACGCTGCCGATGTTTATATACGCACTTTCGGGGCGCGGGGCGTTGCTGGCCACAACGAATGACTATCTGGCAAAACGCGATGCTGAGCTGATGCAACAAGTTTATCTTGCACTCGGAAAAACTGTCGGAGTGATCCAAACTGAGATGTCGCGCGAACAACGTCGCGCTTCTTACAAGTGTGACATTACCTATGGAACCATGAAGGAGTTTGGATTTGATTTTCTCAGAGACCATTCTTATCAACGACAACTGAAAGAACAAATGGCATTCAGCGGAGGTGGCGGACACCAAGCCTCCATGGAACGCGCGGAATTGACGGCCGTTCATCGTAAGCCAAATTTCCTCTTGATCGATGAGGCGGACAGTATTCTGATCGATGATGCTCGCACGCCGCTAATCATTTCTGCTGCTGAAGACGGCGCCACTATGGAGCAGCAAAAAGAGCTCTACCGTTGGACCGCCAAGGCTGCAGAAGAATTTGTCGAAGACGAGGACTATTGGTACGACCGCGAGAAGCGGCGTGTCGATCTGACGCCCGAAGGGATGTCGCTGGTCAGAAAAATTCGCAAACCCGACTCGCTTGCCGGTATCGGATTGTTAGAGATGTACGATTTCATGGAACGCGGGATCCAAGTTGCGCGCGATCACAAAAAAGATCGTGACTACGTGATTCGCGATGGCGAAGTCGTGATTGTTGATGAATCGACCGGACGTATCGCCGAAGGGCGACGGTGGAGTCGTGGCATCCACCAAGCGATCGAAGCTCGGGAGTCGGTTGAGTTGACGATGGATACTGAAACGCAAGCTAAAATTACAGTTCAGTCACTGGTCAGCCGATTTCCGCACGTTAGCGGGATGACAGGAACCGCGTGGACCTCGCGGAAGGAATTCAAAAAAATCTATCAGATGCCCGTTAGCGTCATCCCCACCAACCGACCGTTGCAAAGAAGAGAGCTGCCTGTCAAATATTCGGCGACCGAAGCCGAAAAGTGGCAACAGATCGTCCAAGATGTGATTGAAATTCACAGTCAAGGTCGGCCAATTCTCGTCGGTACGCGTTCGATCGCTAAATCGGAAATTTTGGCGAAGCACTTTAGCGAGGCCAACGTTCCTCACGAAGTGCTCAATGCGCGTCAAATTGAGCGCGAGGCAGATATCGTCGCGGCTGCAGGCGAGAAGGGACGCGTCACGGTTGCCACCAACATGGCGGGGCGTGGAACGGACATCAAAATTTCGGACGAAGTTAAGGCCTTGGGCGGTCTGCATGTGATCGGAACCGAGATGCACGAGTCGAGCCGAATTGATCAACAGTTGTTTGGGCGTTGTGGTCGTCAGGGGGATCCGGGAACCGTTCAGCTATACATTTCAGCGGATGACCAGTTACTTGAAGCTGCGTTTGGCGTGCCGACGGCCATCCGTTACCGCAAGTCGGCCAAGAGTCGCGGGCGCAACTATTGGATTTCGATGTTCAAAAAAGCCCAGAACAAGGTCGAAAATCAGCACTACCGGTCGCGAAAGATTCTAATGTTCAGTGAAAAGCAGCTGGCAAAATCTCAACGCGAAATGGGGCTGGATCCAATTCTGGATAACTTCGAGTGATACCAGCATGTACGATTGCTCCGGTTGTTAGCCCAATGTGGGCGGAGAGTGGGCGACAATCGGGGTAGTTTGAAGTTTCAAACAGACTTCAAGCGTTATATACTTGTAGCAATAGCAGCATTTAGCCATTGTTTACTTTTGTTCTGTCACATCTGAGCTTTCTTTCGCATGTCTACTGGCCAACAACAAGCCACCACTGAACAACTCAAAGATGAAGTCCGCCAAGCGGTCCGAAATTTGACCGAGTTCAGTCGTACAGCCGACAACTACGGACAGTTCTGCGAGCGCGTGCTCAACGATGTGGTTCGCATCACCGGCGCACACGGTGCGCTACTATGGGAGATGAAGCAAGCCAACAGCCCCCCTGCCCTCTCGGGTTTTGCGGGGCAAGCGCCTGATGATCAGGCTCGTTCGGTTCTCTCTCCCGAAAACCAAAACCATACACGCATGTTGATGGAGGTTATCGGTAAAAAGAAGCCTGTTGGCATCACCTCCGATGCATTTATCGGCGCTGTCGATCCCGAATCACCGGACGCCGCCGTTCCGTTTTTGATGCTGTTGGCTCCCGTTGTCAACCGTCAACAACAATGCTACGGAACGCTGGAACTAGTGCAGCGCGGCAACATTGGCAAATCGGCTCAGGAAGGCTACCTACGTTTCTTGGCACAAATCGCTCAACTTTTTCAGCGTTGGCACGAGCATCGCGATCTGAACCAATTATCAAAATCCGCAGATCAGTGGAGTCGTAAAGTTGAATTTATCAACGAAGTCCATCAATCGATCGATGGAAAAGAGACCGCTTATGCGATTGCCAATGAAGCGCGCCGGTTACTCAAGGCGGATCGTGTCAGTGTTGGCAAGTGGAACGGTCGCCGTTGCAAGGTGATTGCGATCAGCAGTCAGGATCGCTTCGACAATCGCGCCAACGTTGTGCGAAAGTTGTCGAAAGTTGCCACGGCCAGCGTCAGCGCCGATACTCAGTTCTGGATTACCGGTGACACCGACGGGATCGCGCCTGAAGTGGCGCGGAAGATCAATGACTACTTGGACGAATCGAATTGCCGAACGTTTGCCGTCATCCCGCTGGTCAAGCGTCCAGATGATTCTCCAAACTTGGAACAGAAAAAACGTCGCCGCGAAAAGCCGGTGAAACTTGGCGCTTTGATCGTCGAGTACTTCGATGCTGACGTGACGGAGGAGCAAATCTCAGAAGACTGTGGTCTGATTGTGAATCAGTCTCAACTTGCCCTCCACAATGCCAAGCGCCACAACGAGATCTTCATGGCCCCGGTTTGGAAAAAGCTGGGTTGGCTACAGACGTTTCTTTTTCGCGATCATTTCGCAAAAACGATGACGGGATTGGCCGCACTGGCGGGGTTGGTGTTGTTGATGATTTTCATGCCGATCGAGTTGAAGATGCATGTCGATGGCGTCATGCACCCGCAGATTCGCCAGAACATTTATGCTCAAACCCCGGGGACGGTAGACGACATCTTCATCAAGGAAAACAGCCTTGTCAAAAAAGGCGCGCCTCTGATGAAACTGAGAAACGTCGATTTGGAAGTGCAGCTCAACCAGACTGAGACTCAGTTGTTGACGCTGCAATCGCAAATGGATGGCTTGGAGTATCAGTTGAGTGTTGGTCGAAGAGGCGGCGAAAACCAGCGTGACGCGGGGATTGATGCAGGGGCTCAAATGCAATTGCTCAAAAAGCAAATGGATTCACAGAAAGAGCTGAAAAAGCTGTTGGAAAAAAAGAGATCGATGCTGGACGTGATTGCGCCTCTAGAGGGCAGCGTCATCACACGTGACCCGCAACGACTGAAAACCTATCCGGTCAGTCCCAGCCAGAAACTTTTGACGATCAGCAAGCTCGACGGTCCGTGGGAGCTAGAAATCAAAATTCCACAACACAAGATCGGGTACATTGACGATGCCATTCGTGTGGCCCAACAGGAGAGTAAGGAGAAGGGTGAGCCGTTTACTTTTCTAGAGGTGACGTACACTGTTTCCACTAACCCCAACGTGACGCTTAAGGGCGAGTTGCTGCGGATCAGTGATCGTACGTTCCCTGATGACCAAGGGGTTCCGCACTATCGCGGCGTGGTTCGAGCCCTGGACATCGAAAAATTAGAAAAACCGCGTCCAGGTGCAGGAGTGACGGCAAGTGTTTTTTGCGGGGAACGTTCACTTGGCTTCCGCTGCTTCTATCAGCTTTGGGACTTAATACGTACCACGGTAATTTTCTGATCCATCTGTCTTACATGCCCGCGTTAAGTCTGCGGAGTGTTTTCTCTGTCAAAGTTTTACGTTTTGAATCCCTAGGGCCCTATTGATGTCGGTCGCGCAGCCACCAACCGATAAATCGCAATACTCCGGCACGCCGGTGCGAATGAAGTTACGGCCCGACCTGACGTTCGATTCTCAGACCTACCAAGGGGTTGAGTTTTGGGTGGTGAAGGAACCGTTGGGGCAAAAGTATTTCCAGTTCCCTCCTAGCGTGTTTTATCTGCTTCAGGAACTCGATGGCAATCAAACCATTGACGAACTTCAGGACAAATACCACAAGAAATTTGCGCCCAAACGGATTACGCGCCAAGACCTTCAGCAGTTACTCACCCGGTTTCACAATGACGGGTTGGTAACTTCAGATGTGGGCGGCCAAGGCGTCGAACTACTCAAGCGGGGCGAAAAAAATACAAGGATGGAGCGTTTTCAGACGCTCTCCAATGTTCTGGCGATTCGCTATCGCGGATTTGACCCAGAACTGATCCTGAACTGGATCAGCCGCTGGTTGTGGTGGGTGTTCACATTTCCGTGTGCCTGTTTCGTGGGTGTGGCGGCTTCGATCGCAATGCTCAGCGTGCTGGCCAACTGGACGGCATTTCAAAGTAAGCTGCCGGGCTTCGAAGCCTTCTTTGATCCGCATCAGTGGTATTTATTTGTGGGCGTATTGTGCGTCACCAAAATTTGTCATGAATTCGGGCATGGGCTGTCCTGCAAACGGCTTGGCGGCGAGTGTCATGAGATTGGGTTTATGTTGTTGGTGCTGACCCCGTGTTTGTACTGCAATGTGTCCGACAGTTGGCGGCTGAATAACAAGTGGCATCGGGCTGCAATTGGGGCCGCAGGAATGTACGTCGAGATTATTCTTGCGACAATCGCCACGTTTGTCTGGTGGTTCGTGCAGCCCGGACTGGTGGAGGAGATTTGTTTGAAGGTGATGCTGGTCAGTTCAGTGAGTACTGTGCTGTTCAACGGTAACCCGCTGCTCAGATTCGACGGTTACTACATCCTCAGCGACGTGTTGGAGATCCCCAACCTTGCTCAGAAATCTACCAAATCGTTGACGACTCTGATGGGGCGGCACTGGTTAGGGTTGGAAATTCCCGACGACCATTTGATGCCAACCAATCGTCCTTGGGCCTTCGCGCTGTTCACCGTCGCGTCGTTCTGTTACCGCTGGTTGATTATGTTTTCGATCATTTATTTTCTAACCACATGGCTTGAGCCGTATGGGCTGGAGTCGATCGGGATCGGGATCGCGCTGTTTTCCATGATCGGTATGGTGGTCATGCCGGGTTATAAACTTTACAAGTACATGTCAGTTCCGGGGCGGATGCATCAAGTGAAAAAGGTAAGATTCTTTTCGGTGTTAGGAGCGATTTTGTTGACGTTGGCCATCGTGTTGCTGACTCCGCTTCCGCACTATCTGCGTTGCTCGATGATTGTCGTGCCGGACCGACTGGAAACGATCTACATTGAGGAAGAAGGCATTCTTCAAGAATGCTTGGTCGAGCCGGGAGATAAAGTGAAAAAAGGCCAGCCACTGGCTCGGCTGTCGAATTTGGAGCTGGAACTGAACCTTGCAGAAAACGAGGGGAAGTTGCGCGCCAAGCAATCGGAAGTCGCGACGATGACTGCGGCGGGAGCGATCGACAACACGGGGCGATATTTGGACCAACTGTCGATGTTGAATTCTGAGATCCGTGAGCTGACCCAGCTGACTGAGAATTTGCGGCGTCAAAGTGAAAGATTGAATCTGCGGTCGCGTTTCATGGGCGGTACTGTCTTGGAAACGCCTTACACGCATCAGGTGACCAGGCGCGAAGAGGATCCTGATATGGATCAACCGGCGCTATTGTCAGGAAAGAACCGCAGTGTTTCGGTCGCACGTGGGCAGCGTTTCTGTGAGGTGGCTGATTTGTCCAAGTGGCAGGCGTATGTGCTGTTGACTGAACACCAGATCAAATTCGCCAAGGTCGGCAATGAAGCGGTGATGAAACTGTACTATCGTCCATGGGAAAAGATCAGGGGACCGATTGAGCAGATCGGCGTTACTGATATGTCGATCGACCGTGAGAACTACGAGATGAGTCAGCAGGAAATTGCATCATTGGGCCAGCGGAACGAGATTCCCGACTTGGTGCAGGAGATGGTTGCTCAGTATCAGAAACCGGAGTTGCAGTACTACGCACGCGTGCCATTAGAAAATGTGCAGAAGTTGCGGATCGGCGTCGGCGGGCAAGCGCGATTGTTTTCTGGCTATCGATCGTTGGGGTCAAGAGCACTCTGGTGGATTAACCAAACCTTCCGAATGTAGCTCCGTCGCATCTTCGTTTGTATCGCGAATGATGCCGCTCGAGTAACTGCTCAGCGTTTCTCTCAACGGATCCCTGCAGATTGTCGGCACGTAGTGACTGCCAGCCCGTCGACTGAAATTCTGCCGTGTGTCCTTTCCTATGCATGGGAAGTTGGAAGACGAAACTCAATTTTTGGGGAAATACGGTGGCCTATAAGTCATAATCTAACTTCCGCGGAGATTTTTTTGATTCTGCGGCATGTTCTCCGGTTGTTTCAAGCCTAATTTGGAGAAAAGGGGGTTAAACTTGTGGTCATTGTCCACCCGTTTAAGATACACTTCCACTTCGCCAAGAACCTATGTTGTCGCGACCTTCTTTCACCTCATGAGGCTTGTTTTGAAAGCTAATCTACGCATCGAACTTTTCGCCGTCGCCATCCTTTTTATGGTGATGTCAAACGCCCACGCCGTTCAGGTGAATTACAAGATCGAGCAACGAGGCATTTCCGGAGATCTCAATTTCTCAGAAACGAGCCCAGACTTTATCGACGACACTATCGAAACCGATATATCGAAGTACCGAGTTACTGGTAGCGTGAAACCAGACAGGGTCGGACTGATTGGTGTCCGAACCGGATTTACCGCTGCTGTAGCTAAAGAGCTGGAGGGTTTCACATCAGATGGTGGGGGCTTGCCGGAGGGTGGACAGGACTCAGATGAAAATACCTCCGATACCGGTGGCGGTGAAATGTTTGGATGGGATCGGGTTTCGATTGCCACCAGCGCTGTAGGAAGCTTTACAACTCGCGCCGACATTAACGGGTTGGATGATTACAAGGGCGTGGGATTCGTACGGTTCGATTGGGTGATCGATGGGATATCGAGTATTTTTGTTGACGCGGATCAAGGATTTGGCGATTTTGAGGTTACCGATGCTATTACCATTGCGAAGCTCGATTCGGGCGTCGACATCTTCGATTCATTCGCTCATGCTCCAACTCCTGGACCGGATGATTCGATTAGTGATTCTGAGCCAGCGGTTCTCCAACAAGAATCTTTCTTGTTGCGCTATGACACCAATCAGTTAGCTTCCGGTGAAGTACCCCAGCTTGATGTCGATTTTGAGTTCACTGTGGAATCGAGACTGAATGTCACTAACACCGAAGGTGGAGCTTTCGTTGGGATCTTTGATGCGGATTTCTCCAACACGGCAACCTTGTCCAATGTGACTGTCTTGGGCAGTGACGGAGTAACTGTGATCGAAACTGCTTCGGTAGTTGATTCGTTTACGGGCCAAAGCCTTGTCGCGTCAAGTGTTCCCGAGCCATCGACGCTAGTGATGTTGGTTCTGGCTGGTTGTGCTGGAACCATACGCCGTCGACGGCGCTAACCATCGTTCGTTGAGCGGTTGCACGGCAGTGATGTGTAATGCGTGATTCGAAGCTGGAGTCGCCAGAACTTGGAGTGCCTAGCTGGAGAAGTCTTTGACTTTTGTTGAGTCGGGCTCCAAAAAAGGTCTTCGAAGTCTTGCCTGACAAGTGTTAGGTGTTGCCTATCATCGCGAGCTAAGTGAGGTGCTGGATCAACTCACGCAAACAATGGACGAAGGGAACTTTGTTCGTTGGTTGTACTTCTGAGTTTCTGGAATAACCGATCACCTGCATGCCAGCGGCAAGCCCTGCGTCGATACCGGCCATGCTATCTTCGATCACGATACATTTAGCCGGGGCGACTTTGAGTTGTTCCGCTGCAAATAGAAATAGGTCCGGGCGCGGTTTCCAGACGTTGATGTCGTAAGCGCTGAACGTTCGATCGGCGGTGAAAAACTGGTCCAGCCCCGTCACGCTCAAGTTGATCGCAATTTTTTCTTGAGGCGCGTTGGAGGCAACGCAAAACGGCTTGGTCATGGCGGCCAGCAGGTCATAAGCGCCTTCGATCGCAAGTACGGATTCCTTCAACGCGACCGCCTGTCGATCTCGAAATTCGGTCGCGAAAATGTCTGGCAGTTGCCGGTTAGTTGTTGACTCGAGCCATTTAGCGATGGACTGCATGTCGCGACCGACGAATAATTCGTGCGCCTCCTCGAATTCAAGTTCCACACCAAACTCGCGCACGTAGTCGATCAGAACTCTAGCGGTGATGGGTTCGCTATCGACTAAGGTGCCATCGCAGTCAAAAATCACGGCCTCGAAATTGCGGGAAATCATAAGCACATAAGCACATAAGCGAGGAGCAGTTTGGCTGGGGTGGTCGCTCCGTCAGTGATTGGGTAACGGATTTGGGAAGCTATAGCTATAGCTAGTGTCTGTCGTTAAACCTGTCTGAGGTTTTAAAAAACGAGTCTAATAACAAAAAAATTCCTTGAAGTTTTGAACCAACCGTTGGGTTGGCGCGTTGAATTAAGTATTAACACAACAATTCAACTCAAAACTCAA
>CALKXO010000333.1 GCA_938003615.1 uncultured Pirellulaceae bacterium
GATCACCTGATCCGCCTACATGAAAGCTTGCGGAAACGTGGGCAGTTAGTCTTGGAGACGATGGCGATCAATTCTGAAGAAGCAGATGTCACGGTTCCCGAGAATCGCTACATGAAAATGCGTGGCATCTGGTTCGTGCCAACCATCGGTATGCTCCGGCGCTGGCTGGAACGCGCTGGTTTTGTTGGCATCAAAATTGTGGACGTGTCGGTTAATGATTCGTCGGAACAGAGAACGACCGAGTTTATGCCATTCGAGTCACTGTCGGATTTCCTTGATTCTGCAGCACCGGACAGAACGGTGGAAGGTTACCCTGCGCCTGTGCGCGTCGCGCTTGTGGCGGTCAAAGGACGCTGAAAATCCAAGTATGGCGCAATCTGGCCTTTGAACGGTAACTGATGGCTGTTGTCGGTTTGCTGGTAAACTGTGGTCAAACCCAGCAAATCATCGAAACTGAGCCGTTTGTGCTACGTTTAGTACCTATCGTGAAAACTGTGGGTCGGACAGGAGTGATGCGCCCGACAAAAGGCGGACCCAAAGGTGGGATAGGCTTCCAGCGCTTCCAGCCTGTCAAAATCGTTTTAAGGATGAAAGGCTGGAAGCCTATCCCGCCACTTTGTGCGCATCAATAGTGTCCAATCTAGGATGAGGTTTCGGGATAGACTCTTAGTCGCAGTGTCTCCAACTCGGCTAGAAAACGTGAAGTAATCGATGGTTCTACTCGCCGGTAATTCTTTGCTGCGGGCGGTGCGGGGGCCTGCTATCGCTGCCAACACCAATACTGCCAACACCAACACCAACACCAACAATGACGCTTACCGCGAGTTTAGGGACATGCGTTTCCCTCCACGATGATTCGCTTTCGGTGTGCGATTGGATAGACAATCGAAACGGGCGGAAAAACCGAAGCATTTCGCTAGCACTGGTCCCATAAAATCTCACGGACGAACTAAACTACAGCGGGTTCCACGCTCGGTCTAACTACCCAATCGGCCACATTGGCTCTTTGAGAGCATGTCTGCTATTAAGAGAGAGCTGTTTGAAAGAAAACCATGGCTTCCAACTTCCAAACTCGAAATCGTATTCCTCGACACCACTTTCGGAGAAATGGCATTAGCCGTCCCGTCGTGATCTTGTTGATTCTGTTGATCGGCGGCGGTGCATTTGGAGCCTATTCGCAGCTGGTCGGTGGATCAAACGAACCGGCTTTTAACCCGATTCTGGCTGAAGTTATCCAAGGCGAATTCGTCTCTAAGGTCCTCGATCAAGGCGAAGTCGAAAGTAGCGAGAACGTTGAACTGCGCTGTGAGGTGAAAGCGCGGAACGGACAGACGACCGTACTTAAAACGACGCTCGAAGGATCACGGGTTAAGGAAGGCGACTTTCTGGTTCAGCTTGACGCCACTAGTTTTGAGAAAGAACTTGAAACCCAAAACGTCTCCGTGGCCACCGCCCAAACCCGTTTGATTCAGGCCGAAACAGTTTTGGAAACAGCCAAGGCTACTGAGCTGGAATACATACAAGGTGTTTTCGTCGAGGCGCTTCAAACGATAGAAAATGAGATCTACGACGCTGAATCTCAGATCGTGACTGCAGAGCAAGAACTAGAACAGTCCAGCGCGGTTTATGAGCATAGTGAAAAACTGCACAGCAAAGGCTTTATCACGAACCGACAGCTGAGCGCCGACAAGTTCGCTGTTGAGAAAGCTAATATCGCCATCAAGAAGGCCAGTAATCTGCTGTCGTTGGCCAAGTCAAAAAAGCGTGTGTTGATTGAGGTTACGAAAAAGAAGGAGCTGACCCAACTTAAGGCAGGCATTCGTGCGGCCGAAGTTGATCTCGACAGCCAACAAAAATCGCTGGCGGTCGAGTTAAAGAAGATCAAAGAAATTCAGGAGATGATCGCTCTTTGCACAATTGTTGTTCCCAAAGGCGTCGCGGGGCAGGTCGTTTTCGCAAAAGAGTCTTCTGGACGAGGGAATGAGTGGGTGCTGGAAGAAGGTGCGACCGTTCGGCAAAATCAGGTGCTGATCCGCCTGCCTGACCAGAACAAGATGCAAGTCAAGGCATTGATCAACGAACAGAATATCACCCAAATCGAACGCGGCATGCCGGCCACGATTCAAGTTGATGCACTCGATGGCACGCAGCTAAAGGGTGTCGTCATCAAAGTAAACCAGTACGCGGAATCCAAAGGTTGGTTTGGCTCCAACGTTCGTAAGTACGCGGTTTTTATCAGGATCGCAAACCCGCCCGAAACGCTCAAGCCCGGCATGAATGCCTCGGTGTCGATTCAGTCGCGATTCGAAAAAGACGTACTTCAGGTTCCCTTGCAAACGGTCTACAGCGTGCAGAAGAAGAGTTTTTGCTTGGTAAAAAATGGCGACCAGTTTGAAACCCGTGAAATCGAAATCGATGGTAACAATTCCAAGATGATACTGGTGAGGTCTGGGCTGAATAAGGGTGACCAACTGGTAATGAACCCGGGATTGCACAAGGAAAGAATGGATTTGCCTGAGGTACAGGCCGATCCGCGTATCGAATTGTCCGAAGGGGAAATGCTGGCCAGTGACGACGCAAAAGGAACCGGTGGCTTAACTCCCGTTTCAGGTAGATCTGCCGCCGCCGGCGGTGGTGGACGGCCAAGCGGCAGTGGTAGACGTTCCGGCGGCGGTGGTGGACGTTCCGGCGGCGGTGGAAGCAGCGGAATGGTGACCGGGATGATGAGCAAGTATGACACTAACAAAGACGACGTGATTGACGCGACAGAAATGGCGTCTCTAGAAGAGCGATCAAAAGGATTTATTTCTCGGGCCGATGCCGACAAGGACGGCCAAGTCACTAAAGCAGAGATGACGAAAATGGCCTCCAATATGTCCAGCCAATGGGGGGGCGGCGGAGGAAGACCTGGCGGAGGCGGTGGCGGTCGAGGCGCCGGTGGTGGCCGCGGTAGGCCCAACGCAGCACCAGCGACTTCCGATCAAAACGATGGAGGTACGCCTTGAATCAGGCTCCAAATAACTCGGTCAAATCTTCAGATGCGGGCAGGTCGTCAGATGCGGTCAAATCTTCAGATGCGGGAAAGTCTTCCGTCAAACTGGCGGCTCAAATTAAAGACCTCACCAAACACTATGTGCTCAAAAGCGAAACCGTCAGAGCGCTCAGGGGGATCTCATTCGATGTTCCCGAAGGCGACTACGTAGCGATCATGGGCCCCTCTGGATCGGGAAAAAGTACATTGTTGAACTTGTTGGGCTGTTTGGACCGTCCGACCGCAGGCAATTACGTTTTAGGGACCAACGACGTGGCCCAAATGACTGACGACCAACTGTCAGAAGTCCGAGCCTCGCGCATCGGATTTGTCTTTCAGTCGTACAACTTGATCGCTCAACTAAGCGTCGTCGAAAATATAGAAGTGCCGCTGTACTACATGGGGCAACTGAACGCACAGTCGCGGATGCGCAGCACGCAATTGGCCACCATGGTTGGGCTAGGCGAGCGTCTGAGCCATCGTCCGCCGCAGTTATCGGGTGGTCAGCAGCAACGTGTGGCCATTGCTCGTTCGCTGGTCAACGACCCCTATTTCATTCTCGCTGATGAAGCCACTGGAAACCTCGATTCGGTCACTACTGAAGAGATTCTGGCATTGTTCCAGCGACTAAATGATGAGGGACGTACCATCATTATGGTGACCCACGAAGACGAAGTTAGCCAACACGCCAAACGAGTGATTTGGCTTCGTGACGGCGAGGTTCAGTCGGATGAACCGGTCGCTGATCGCAAAATGTTTTCGATCGAAGAAATTGAGAAGATTTCGCAAAACGCCGAGGTCAGGCATTGATTACAAACATAACCGCTCACGACACTTAGCCCAAGGCAGTTGGTGGGTCGTCGCGACGATGTCGCTT
>CALKXO010000334.1 GCA_938003615.1 uncultured Pirellulaceae bacterium
CCATAAGTTTCCAATTGAAAAAGGAACCGTGGCTAGTGCCAAAACGGCTCATGGTGTCTGAAAACTTATGACCTAGTGCTTACGGCTTTATCGAGCGAGTGAATTACCACATTTCCGCCGCGCCGTTGGCACCGTTGGCGCCGTTGGCGCTGGTCGTGACGGCGCTTATCGATGACTTTTCGAGCAGCCATCGTGAGCAAAAGTCTCCAAAGATCGTCGCGATCTGCCAGATCGGGAAAGCGCCCTTTTTCGGCCGCGGCGTAGAAACTGTCAAAGACGCTCAAGACAATATCTTCTTCATCAGAGACGGCTCTGTTGAGACCGTTAAGACGACCGCGCACCGATTCAACGAGACGATCAAAGTAGTGCTGCCAGATCTGGTTCGCTGCTTCGGAATCGCCAGCTTTGACCAAGTCAATCCACTGGCTGACATTTTTAGACTGGTTCTGATTCTGACATAGGAGCGATTCGTCTCGAATTCGTAATTCTTTAAAAACTCAATTTATAGAAACTCAGTTTCTGATCAGAGAAAGCGCTCGCTAGAAAATACTCACCTAAGTTAGCAGATCAAGACCAATCCGGCAGCACTTCTTCAGGTGAAGAGCAAAACGATGGGTCGGAACTCATCCGGCCGTCGGGAACCCAAGCGCGGTGGCGGTTAATTTTCCGCCGAACACAACCAACTCGTGGATGGCCTTGTTCATGTCTTCTTCCAAAACACTAATCTCATCTTCTGTCCCGTCAGTACGCTGAGATGCGATCAGGATTGCGCGTTTGCAAAGCTCCTGAAGAAAAGCCGGACTGGCTCCTTGGGTTCGAGCGATCCAAGGATCAACATCAAGCTTCGTTCCTGCGGTGTGCAGGAACAACTTCAGCAGTTCTTTCCGCGCTGCGTTATCGGGCAAAGGAAATCCGACCGCTTGGGAAACGCGTCCTGGTCGTGAGGCTAACGCTGGTTCGAGAATCTCAGGGCGATTGGTTGACATGATCACAATCGTGTCACTTGCCGCCGAGAGGCCATCGAGTTGATTCATTAATTCTTGCAAGCCATCGACGCTCCGCGCTGATTGACGCTGTTGCGCTAGTAGGTCAACGTCTTCGAGAACCATGATCGCTGGCTGAAGGTATTGTCCTAAGCGAAACGCTTCACGTAGTGTCTCGACTGCCATGTCAGTTGGAACGATGACGGTGTGGTCTTCACAGCTTGAAATTAGATACCGAATCATCAGGGTCTTCCCTGTTCCCGGTGCACCGTGAAGTAGTATTCCGAGATTTGAAGAATGCCCGAATCTAGCCAGTTGTGCGCGATCCTGAAGCCGCGATTGAACCAATCGGTCTAGAACGTCAATAATTTCATCCGGAAGAATGATGCGATCACGAAAGGCGGCGGGGCGTTTAGTGATGCGAATCGTCTGACCGATGCTACCGTCCTGTGGTGATGCAACTTGTAACATCTGTCCGCGATAAATCGAATTCTGTCCCGTCTCAGCATTCAGCCAGCCGATGATCTCGTTGGCCTCGTCAACCGAGCCCGCACATAACTGTAGGTGGCTTCCTTTGCCGGTACTCATCGCCTGTTCATGCTCAAAGTCGTAAGAAGATCCGTCGTTGAACATGCGTGCAACAAATGGCTTACCATTGAGCTTCAGAAGGTAAACCGAATTTTGCGGAATGTTTATCAGTCGGTCACCTTCCGCCTCGACCGACTCCCAGTCAATCTTTTGCAGTTGCGGATTTCTTGATTTGAGTTGCTTGAGGGCTTCATATTCTCCCATACCCAAACGCCGCGCGGACTGTTGCTTAGCGATCGTCTCAAGTGCACGGATATTGTCAGCGCGACGACTGGCACCGACATCTTTGGAAACGAACGCAAGTTGATCAATTGGCTTTCCCATGTGGCGCACCACATGCCGCCTGACGCCCCACACCCAAGTCGAAAACATCGACCAAATGATCGTCAATACTACCGTAGCGATGCCAATGGCAAATGCTTGACCGTCATTGCCCTTTATAAAAGTTGCCAACACGGCGATCGCACCGCCGATGATGACGATGAACCAAACGGAAGTTCGAAAAAGTGTGAGCATTAGCTTGCAGCAAAAAAGGTGAACTCGTGAAGCCAGACAAATCGGGCACAAATAAAAGGGGGGATGCGGTGCAACTGTCTTGCTCACGTATTTGCCGAGCGGGTGGAGCAGCTAATTGAAGAAGGTAAAATCCCAGAGATTGACGAGAAAACAGAACTGCCTACAAATGTTGTGGAATACGTCTGGCAAATGGGCGATGCGAAACTGGAAAACCTACGTATGACATATCGTGAGCAACGCGAAGGTTTTTTGCTTCTTCGTGATGTTTACGGACGCCTGATTGAAAGGACGATCCCAATTGGGCATCAGATTGGCGTCATGCATATTGGCATGTCGCCGTTGGAAGAAATCCTTGCCGACATTGATGCCCGCGGAACAATAGGGGCCAAAGCTTTTGATTTGCTGGTGCTCCAGTACAGTCGAGGTCGCATGTACCACATTAGACGCATCCAAAGAGACCTTCCCGGACGCCTTCGCAAATACTATGCCGCGGTCAAGGCAGATCTGCCGGACAAGGAATTCATGCACATAGAATCCAAGACGCCTGCAATCGCCCGTTTCGAACTACCAGACACCACGGTTGAAAGCCCCTACGCGATTAACAACGACCGCATTCAAAAATTGATTGAAGCGGATTACAATGTCCGCCGCATCGTTTTCGCTACGCAGGCGCAGGAAGAATTGTTTCGCTTCACATACTGCCGTTCTCGCACCTTGATTTATTTCATGGCCAAGCACAGGCCCAAACAATTCCCGGACTGGTGGTTTGAGTTTGTTGCGAACAACTGCAATGATCTCCAACAGTTTGCGGATTCTTGGAAACCGGATGTGCCTGACTGGCCTAAAATGCAACTCGCATTAGAGAATACGCTCAAGCGAACAGTCGATGAAATCAAGAAACATTACGTCAAGTTCTAGCCTTTTCCTAAAGGTGGAAACTTGATCTCCTGAAGTTCGTCCTGTTTGTATAATTCCTGCATGTGCAACTCGATACGCTCGTCCAGCGAAAGTGTCAGTCGTCCTGGACAGGCTGCTTCAACGAATGGGCCTCCACGATAGTATAATCTTCGGGCTTCAGCTTCCAGAACATTTGCGCACCGATGGGCCATCTCGTTTCGGTTGACCAATTCTTCCGCTTCGGCACGTACGGCAGCTTTCTCTGAGAACACTTCCACGACACTGACGTCTTCCCATCGGTCGTGGTTGGCTTTAGCCTGCTTGAATTCTCTCACTCCAATATCTTCTTTGCGGT
>CALKXO010000335.1 GCA_938003615.1 uncultured Pirellulaceae bacterium
CGTTTCTTGGCTCCAACTGCTCAGCTCAGCAAGACGGCAATTCACTTTTTACACCAATGCCTAAAGACTCATTCCGAAGAGTTTCAACCGTTGGCCAAAGAGCGCGATCTCATCAACCAGCGTTTCTCGAATCGCTCCTCAAGCCTCTAGTTCGTCGTAAATCTGCATTGCAACTCAAGTACCCAAGTACAAGTCGCTAGAAGATCAGCTTAACCCGGTGTTGGTAAGTCTTTTTCGTGAGTCAGATAACTCCGAGACAACAGCCGATCTCAAGAAGGCCTGCTGGTCCCAGCCAACTGACAGCTTAGAATCGATAAAGATGTCCAATCTGGACATATCGCAGCGTTGAAACTGCTCAAGCAGTCTTCGGTCTAGGGTGGAAACGAAGCTTCGAGCCTAGTCTGCTAGCGTTCTCCGCAGGCGTTTTGTCACGCAAAGTTTGGCTAACCCCGATTCTGAACCCGTGCAATCAGAGAACATTGCTTTAAGTGCGCGCCGATGCCTGCTCTTTATGGCAAATCCCAGTCGATATGAAGGGCAAGCGTTCATTCCGAACGCGGTGACTTTCACGACCAGATAATTAAAACGCCTCTGGCTGCACTTCGTTGGGATTGATGACTTATGAAAAACCCTTCTTTGATCAACCGCGCCCTTGAATCGTTCTCTGGCAATCCGTCGCGCCGTCGTCGCGGAAGCGGCTGCTTAGCCAAGCCGACTTTCAGCCAACTTGAGACACGCAATCTGCTGGCGACGTTCATTGACGGAACCACAACCACGTTGCCGACATTTCAGTCAGATCCCGGCCAAGCGGATGTAATCTCTGTTCAAGTTTCAGACACTTTTTTGAGAGTTCGAGTGGGCAATGGCGACGCCATCGAGTTGGGCGGGCCCGCCGATCCCGCAATTCGAATAAGCAGTTTCGAATCTTTCAGTGATACGCTGACCATCGATTTGACGGGTGGAACCATTAACTTGCTGCAGTTTAACCTTGGCGACCAGAACGATACGTTCACGGTCAGCGGGAGTAGATCGAACTTCGTGATCGATGTCTTTGGTGGATTAGGTGACGACCTACTTGATGCGTCGGACTACTTCGCACAAGAGAGTCTCTTGATGGTTGGAGATGACGGGGCGGACGAAATCAGAGGAAGCGGTGGATCTGATTTATTGAGGGGAGGTGCTGGAGACGATCTGATTGTGGGTAACGCTGGCTTTGATTTCATCAATGGGGGTGACGGTGATGATATTCTCAGAGGCAACGGCGGCAACGATGTTCTCAGAGGAGAGGCAGGAAATGACAAGCTTAATGGTGGACTGGGGAGCGATGAACTTATCGGCGGTGACGGTGATGATTTTCTGGTCGGACTTGGCGGGGCAGACAAAGCGGACGGCGGAGCAGGATTTGACACGCTTTCTTTCCAAAACACGCAGGGGTTGGTCAACGCAGTGATCCGCGATGATGGAAGCGGATGTCGATTTAGCTGTCGGTAACAACAATTTGATACAGGTTGGTCAACGCAGTGATCCGCGATGATGGAAGCGGAGCAAACAATCCAACGGGTAACGATCCATTTGGTGCAAACGTTCCCACGGTCGGTCAGATTGATACATTCTCCGGCATCGAGAGAGTGGTTGGTTCCGAGGGCGATGACATTGTCCGAGTGGATGGAACACGCCCGACAAATGTCCTTGGTTTGGGCGGTAACGACCATTTAACCGGCGGCTTGGGAGACGATATTCTGGTCGGCGGTGACGGCGACGACACTTTAATCGGAAACAACGGCGACGATCGGCTTGATGGCGGCGATGGCGACGATGTTTTGCTGGGAGGTACTGGCATCGACGTTATCCGCGGTAGAAATGGCAACGACACTTACTCATTTGAAGACATCCAGTTTGGGGTTACCGCAACCGTCAAAGCCAACGGCAATGGAAGCGCGCGATACTCGGATGAAAACGAAACCTTCACCGGCGTTGAGAATCTGACAGGCACCAACTTCGCGGACGTTCTGAAGGCGGCAGCCTCTGGCGGTTCCGTTATTCGCGGTCTCGGCGGCGACGACATTCTCACCGGTGGCGACGGCGATGACACGTTAATCGGCAATGCGGGCGACGATATCCTGCGAGGCAATGCGGGGGATGACTTTGCCGTCGGCGGTAATGGCAACGATAAACTCAACGGAGGCGACGGCAATGATCGCCTCAGCGGCAACCGCGGCGACGACTTCTTTGTTGGAGTTGAGGGAAGAGATTTGATCAACGGTGGCGAGGGGTATGATATTAATTCTTTTGCTGGAATCGACACTGGCGTGACGGCCACGATAAACGCCGATGGATCCGGTACAGCGCTGCACCGCAACAATATCAACGAACTGTTTTTCGGAATTGAGTCTCTGCATGGTTCCAGTCACGATGACCATCTGACGGTCAATGGTGGAACCGGATATGCCATCCTAGGTTTTGATGGCAATGATCAATTGTTCGGCGGAAGCGGTAACGACCGATTGGTCGGCGGCAATGGGGACGATGTTTTGCGAGGCAACGCGGGTGACGATCTCCTGTACGGGCAGGCTGGCATTGACCGACTGTTTGGCGGATTGGGCGATGACATGTTGTTCGACGCATCAGGCGAGGACATCTTAAGCGACACCGTGAGCAACGAAATCGCGGGCGGCGAAATTGTAGGAAGCGTTACTTTGGGCGACGACGATCAAATTGGATAGCGCGCGTCAACCGCAATCGTTTGATAGCTCTAACGAGCCAAACCATTACTCGCCCGCACCTAGGGAAACTGAGTCTTCAGCCAAGTAAAGCTGCGTCGTTAAGCTGCTTCACAACCGAGGTGCTTCATAACCGAGGTGCTTTAACGCTGGGCCGGCTACATCTCCAAACCACTTTCTTGTGTCATCGGTGAAGTACAACTTCCAGTCACCAACAACGCCCTTCCGCAAGAATTCGTCGGGGCGTTCTTCCCGGAATCCGGGATTTAGATCGCCCTCGATTTCATCGCAGGCTTCTGGGTCAACGTCCAGAAACTCAAACAGACGCCGGCGCTCTTTGTAGACGTCGGCGTGCAAATCTTCGTACCTGACAAACGCGACGGGCAAGCTGGGGTGTCGCTCGTTGACGGTTTGGTCCGCCATGACTCGGTTATTCCAAGCGATTCCGCTCTCGCGCACCATCACTTCGTAACACAAAAGTTGGTCCGGATTTTTTTGAAAAAACCACGGGTCAGCTTTAAAATGTTCCCATGTCTTGGCCATCTCGGGCAAGCGCTTGAACAGCCGATGCGTATGCGGGTTGTTGAACAGGTGAAAGGCGCGGCTGACCAACACATCGCGCCCATCTCGGATGATGGAAATATGAGGTACGGCGGGTAAAGTAATCGGTTCGATCGAATGTGGCGTCCGGTCACCAAGCAGGGACACCTGGTCATCGGCGGCATGGCGAATCGTGGACCTTATCAGTTCGTCAAAACGAGCTCGTGTTGCCGCGGGTAGGTCTGGCACCTCGCTGTAGATGAAGTTGTTCCTGAACATCTGATTCAACTCAGCAACCACTACCTCAAAATGGAACTCGCCGACGACGGAAATCTCATGGTGGGTATTGAGCAATCCACCCAGCCAGTTG
>CALKXO010000336.1 GCA_938003615.1 uncultured Pirellulaceae bacterium
GCATTGTTCGAGCAAAAGTCTGATTTAACGGCTCCCGTTAATCCAGCCGTTTTGTCGTAGGAGACTGGATTTATTCTATTTTCTGCCGTTTTTTCAGTCACGCCTGCAACATGATTTCCGCTACGACGGTTCACTGCCGAAATCACCTCCCCAAGTTGCCCGCGATAGGCTACGTTCTGCCCATACCAAACCAACGGGATTAGACGCACTAGTGGCTTCTCCCCAAAACGGAACAGGAGATACCCAACGCTACCGTGTCTGCGCATCCAAAAACACTTGTCGTGATTGCTACCTACAACGAGATCGAGAATCTCCCGACGTTGGTCGATCAACTCCACCAGTATCTGCCCAAGGCCAATTTATTGGTGATCGATGACAACTCACCCGACGGAACGGGCCGCTGGTGCGACGAACAAGCAAACGTTGACAGCCGGCTGCAGGTCATCCACCGCAGCGGAAAACTCGGGCTGGGTTCCGCTGCGATTTGCGGATTTCAATACGGCTTACAACATCAATACGAACTGATCGCGACGATGGATGCCGACTTTAGCCACGCGCCGCAAAGCCTCGGCGAAATGCTGCAGACGATTGAGCTGGCCGAAAACGCTGACTGTGGGTTAGTCATTGGCAGCCGGTACGTCCAAGGCGGTGGAATCGTTGGTTGGCCGCTATTTCGGCATCTGTCATCACGTGCGGTCAATCTCGCAGCGCGAGTGTTGTTGCGCGTGCCGACGCGCGATAATAGCGGCGCCTTTCGCATTTACCGAAGAAGCGCGCTTCAGTCCGTAAACACCGATAAAATCCAAGCCGATGGTTACGCTTATCTTGAGGAGTTGATTTGGCGGATCCACCGCGCGGGAATTAGGATAGTCGAAGTCCCCATCACCTTCACTGACCGCGAAAAAGGGGCCTCAAAAACTAGCGTTTTGATCGGCGTCAGCGTGTTTTGGCACCTGTTAAAGATTGGCTTGGGCAGAGTAAAATAGAGCTAAGACCATTAACACAATCATTATCTTAACGACAACCTTCAATGGAAGACACCAACATGAAAGCTCTCGAACTGATCGGCCCTTCTACTTTCGACGTGGTCGAGAAAGCTATTCCTACCCCAGCACCCAACGAAGTTGTCATTCGCGTCAAGGCTTGCGGTATCTGTGGCAGCGATATTCACGGCATGGACGGAAGTAGTGGACGCCGTATTCCTCCTGTCGTTATGGGCCACGAGGCCAGCGGTGTGATTGAGAGTGTCGGAGCTGATGCCGTCGGTTTTGCCGTTGGTGATCGAGTCACGTTTGATTCGACAGTGTTCTGTAACGAGTGTGACTATTGCAAACAAGGACGCGTTAACTTGTGCGATAACCGGCAAGTGATGGGCGTTTCCTGTGGCGAGTTCCACCGCGACGGCGCGTTTGCGGACATGGTCGTCTGCCCCGCACACATCTGTTATCAACTTCCTGAGGGGCTCAGTTTTGAAGAAGCCGCGTTCGCCGAACCGGTCGGTGTTGCATTGCATGCCGTGAATCGTAGCGGCGTGTCATCAGGGCAGACTTCGGTTGTAATCGGTTCAGGACTAATTGGCCTGCTTGTGATTCAGGCCCTTAAGGCAAGGGGCTGTAGCGAAATCATCGCTTTCGATCTGGACGACTCGCGATTGAAACTGGCTTTAGAGCTCGGTGCGACCATGGGCGTCAATTCAAGAGACTCAGACGCCGTCGAACAAGCCATCAAGCGACTTGACGGGAAAGCAGACCATGCGTTTGAAGTGGTGGGAGCAACGCCAACGGTGAACCTAGCGATCGAGTTGGTCAAAAAGGGAGGCAGCGTTACCCTGGTCGGTAATCTTGCGCCGGACGTTCAAATGCCGCTACAGAAGGTGGTGACCGGGGAGCTAACACTGTACGGCAGTTGCGCGATCAGCGGCGAGTATCCCGACGCGCTCAAGGCGATCGACGCTGGAGACATTTCAGTGAAACCCCTGATCACGGCTAGCGTATCGATCGACGAGGCTGCGGAATGGTTTGCGAAATTGAAAGCAGCTGAGGAGCCATTTTTGAAAGTGCTGGTCTGTCCAGAGACAGCCACAACCTAAGCGACAGGCGTAGCGAGGAACCCGATTGAGGTTAAGGCGATTGGCAGATGAGAATTTACCGTAGCTTGGGCACTCCTGCCCGAGCACTTAGGGACTCGGGCAAGAGTGCCCAGGCTACGGCAGGTAAGAACCTATTTGCCGCTCGCCTAAGCTGCGAGAGGGTAGGGGCAAAAGAAGTTAGCCAGCACCATTTGATGCCGGCTAGTTTTTTTAAAGTTGAACGACCGTTGGATGGTTATTCGGTCGCTGATGTCATTGTCTCGGCGGCGTCGGTCGGTACTTCGATTGGCGAAATAGAAACTAATGTTTCTCCCTCAGCCAATTCCGGCATGCCATAGGTATCGATGGCGGCAACGTCCACTGCAGGGGCTGCGGCTGGTGTGGTAGAGCAGCAACAAGGCGTCGGCTCAGGCTCAGCAGCCGCCGGGCAGCAAGCGGGCTCCGGTTCTGGAGTTGGCTCAGGACAGCATACTGGCTCCGGTGCAGGTTCTGGCTCCGGGCAACAAACTGGTTCCGGCGCAGGTTCTGGCTCAGGGCATGGCTCCGGCTCCGGCTCCTCTGCAGCAGGGCAGCAAACCGGCTCAGGAGCTGGTTCCACGCAGCAAGCCTTTTTGCGACATTTGAAAATAGGGAACAGTTGAGCGTCAGCGGTTTCGGTGAGGAAATTAAAACTGCTGACGACCATCACGGCGAACAGTCCCAGTCTGGAAAATAAACGCATTCAAAATACTCCATCTTTGGTAGGGTCATTTGTTCCGAGGATCTCTCGGTGAAAAACTGTCTTACCGCGAAGCAAGCGCTGTGCCAGTCGCTAGCCGACGGTCAGCGGACCAAGGCTAGAGAGTTGCTGCATGAATTCCGCAGCCCAAAAGCGGCGGTGAATGTGCGGCTGTCCCGCACTACGCCACTTCTTTAAGAATAAATGAAGTCGTTCTGGGCAGAATGGCCATTCTTAGTTAAACCGCATTGCCTACCCAATGCACCAATCTTGCTGAAAACATTGGCAGCAACCTCAGCAGTGAACTCTTCTCCTCGGCGAGACTCTAGCCGAATCGAGCTAAACGTTTGACGAGGACAGCTTGAAAGCGAGTGGCGTCGTCGTGGTTCTCAACGGCGCAGATAAAATCATCCGCGTAGCGAACCAAATACGCTTCGCCAGACAGACGCGGCTTCACATCTCGTTCGAAACATTGGTCCAGCACGTAATGCAAATACACGTTGGCCAATATCGGGGAGAGAACCGAGCCCTAGGGCACGATCTTGTCCTCGACGCAGGCGATGCCCAGCGGTCGCGTCTTGCCGTTTCACTTGGGGATTTGGTGTCGCAGACTGGGCTGAGGTCGATAGACACCCCCGCTGTAACCGAGACTCCAGATCCTTCAGATTGCTCATCAGGTTGGTGCCGTAATCGGCGACCGAAACTCCGTCTGCACCGGGGGCCTTGTTTAGCTTGAGCTTTCCGAACGCCAACCACCCCGGGCCTCCAAACCGCACAAGCCAGTGAGTGAGTGCGGTTCGATATTGCTTTCCACGTTTACGGGCGTTTGAGCAGAGTCCAAGAGAAACATGTATTTCGGGGCCGACGCTGTTCAGAGTCGGACAGCCAGTCCGTACCTTTCATCCTCACTATCTTTCTGTTTACGCTTCAACGTTCGACTTTGGCCGATGATGCCTATACTAACGCTGCAACACGCGATATCAGGCGCGTGGCTAACGCTTACCTGAACGGGAGTCACACCCGCTTTTCTAAAAAAACATTTCCCGTTCGCTCCGTAAAAATCATGTTGTGCGGCCACGTCACGCCGGGAAGAATTGTCGGATCAGCCCCATTGTCAATGCAAAGGTGAAGCCATACGAAAACCGATCCACTGCATATCGAGGTTTGGCGCGGTTAGTTTTCCAACGACCAATGAACTCAAAGATGAATCCGAGGACGATTGGCGTGATCGCGAGGTTCAGAATCTGAAGAACGGGCAGTTTGAGCAGGTGCATGGGAATGAGCCAAACACTTATGCCGCCAGCAATCGCGCCCATTGCGATGTAGCCGCAAATAGCC
>CALKXO010000337.1 GCA_938003615.1 uncultured Pirellulaceae bacterium
AATTCAATTGATTCCGCATAGGACTATAGCCGGTGGTAACCGCGTCAAAGCTCAACGCACGATCTATCCGGGTGGCCGTTAAAACCAAACCAACTGCGACATCGTCTGGCGGCCACCCGGATAGATCGCAATTTGTTATCCGGTGACGCTGAATCCGGTTCCCTCCCACGCCGCCAGCTTCGAACTATCGGAGTGGTCCTCTGAGGCTTTGACTTCATGAAACCTTTTGACAAAAAAAACAATCACCCTTGGCCCGGAATCGCGAAACGCTGGACCAACGGGAAACTGGTCATCGGGTTCGCGCCTCCAGTGGACAACTTGGAAACGAGTTATCAGTCTCCTGTTGATGTGATCGCTCTCTACCAAAGCCCATTCAGTGGTGTCGGAGGCAATGGAACGTCTCGAATCAAACCGTTTCAAGCTGGTCCAAGCGATTTTGCTTTTGTTCCACAAGGAGCCGATCAGTATTGTCGCAGCGCGCGTTCAGGCGAATTGCTTTACGTCGCCTGTCCCGCCAGCCTCCGCCAACGCTATATCGAGGAGATTCCCTCCGCAGTTAAACTTGACGAGCCAACCCCGCCAGCAATCCATCTCGATCGCCACAAAATCATCTCGTCGCTCATCCGCGATTTTCTTTTGTCCGACGGAGAAGGCGGGGCGCTGCGCGCCGAAGGTCTGGTTTCACTTTTGATGACGGATATCTTTCAGCAATTGGCAAAGCGGCAAGGTGCTGAGAAGAAACTGGGGCTGGGAGTCACCAAGACCAAAGAAATCACCGACTACATTGATTCGCATGTCGATGATGATCTCAGTATTCAAGTTTTGTCTCAAATCGCTGGAGTCAGCTCCTTCCATTTTGTAAGAATGTTCAAGACTGAAACAGGAATTTCTCCTCACCGATTCGTAATGCGACACCGCGTGCAAAAAGTGAAAAGCCTGTTAGCCAACAGTAAAATAAGCCTCGCCGACATCGCATACAGAGTTGGCTTTTCTTCCCAAAGCCACATGACTTCCAGCTTTCGAAAACTCGTTGGAACCAGTCCGGGCAGATACCGCAAGTCGCTAGGCAAGTAGATTTTCCGCCGCGACGATTTCAATTTAGCGGTAGCCGTTGTCGACCAAAGCAGCGCGTTGTTCCAGTCGTTCAAGATAGTCCTTGGGGAAGGTCCAGAATATCTGACCCTCTTCTTTGACAAGGCTTCGACTTGCCGGCGGCTTGCCCAGAATAAAGCCGCCAATATCAGAGCTGACCCATGGATCGCGGTGAAAGTAACTGTGCCCAATAAAGGTCCGATATTCCTCAACGGCAATGGATGCGTCAATCAGCTCAATCTCAGACGCTTGCGACAATATTTTTTTCTCCCAAGGTTCGAGGCTGTTTACCGTCCGCCCCAATCGTCGGCTTCCATTTAGCTTTTCAGAGATTCCCAAAGCTCGATCTTTGGGGGACGCGTAGACTGCCACGCGCCCCGCGACGTCCTGAAAACGATCGTGGATCGCGTTGAAGAAGCCCATTAAATCCATGTCGGGTGCGGCAAGAACGACTCGATCAATGCGATACTTTTGTTGAACCTGCTGGGCGGTTAAGTCGTATTCGAGCAATCGCAGTTCACGCAGCGCATTGACCACGATTGACGAACCGGCGCTGTGAGCAATGATCGTGATCGAATCTGCGTTACACTCTTTGGCAACGTTTGCGATCAGCGACCGGAAATGCCGCGTACTAAAGTCAGCGTTGCCTTTGTCTGCGACGTAGCCAAGCAACCTCGATTCGGACGGCCATTCGAAACTAATCATCGCTCCTTGATGACCCAGATAGTGGAAAATCTCGCCCGCAATCAGCGTGTTGTCGACCAGTTCGGTGTTGTAGCCGTGGACAAAGATCGTGACATTCCGCCGTTGACTCCGGTCGAGCTGTCTGTTGACGGCTTGAACCCATGGGTTTCCGTTGTGGCGAATGACATCATCTTTGACCAACCATGGATTGGCATTCTCCAAGGCTGGAGCAAGTTCAATGCGCTTGTAAACGACCTTGGCTTTCTTGCGGTTCTTGTCGGTGGTCGTCTGTTCATGAAGCTCTTCGGGTGTCAGACCGTCTCCAATCGTGACGTAAGCGGTTCCCAGCGACGGAAGCAGGCTACGCTTGGTGCCAAACGGATTGAGGCTGCGCTTTTTCGTTTCCAGCTTTCGATCCGACACGATGAAGACCGGAATTTCATTTCCCACGCACTGACAGGCTTCGTCAAACTCACCACCGGGATGGGGCAAGCCTACCGCGATGCCCGCAGGGGTTGGCATCAGTCGCCTTGATAGTTTTCGACGTGCGCAGCCGCTGGCGCATAGCATCGTCGCGACAAGAATGATCGCCAACAACAAAGGTGATGTTGATTTAATTTTTTGGCTGGTGATATCAGTATTCATGCATGAATTTGCCTCCAAGCGTTGGGACCGTACTGGAATCAACAACCTGTGACAAGCCTAATGATCGGCTCGGGCGAAGCGGTATAGCGGTAGCGAGCTGGCTTGCGAATGAAGTGCTTTTTGCCTCGATCTCATCGCTAAAATCCACAGCGTCAAAGGCCATGAAAGTAGCCGCGAAAGCCTCGCGCAATGGCACCAGAGACGCAAAGTTTTGATTTTGATACCTTCTTCGCGAAAGACGATTCGCTAGAGAAGCGCGAATCGAAGCGCGAATCCGCCACGCATAGATCAACGCACCTTACCGCTGCCGATGGCCTCTTCGAGCTTTTCAATCGCTTGCGGCACTGTCGAACGGTCTTTGACGATGATCCAGTAGTTCCCTTCGAAAGGAACGATCGCATGGCCGACGTCGTCAAAATCAGACGGCAGTTTTCCCTGCTTGCTCTTGAAAAATCCATGCACCAACGCTCCCCGTTGGCCCAACATCAGCTTGAGCCCCAACGAATTTGAGAGAGTCGCCTCGTAGCGACCAAAATCCGCGATCCGAGAATTGGACTTCTGGACTCACAATCGTCCTTTTTTGGAAAGATCATGGCACAAAAAAAGTCCCCCAACTCGGATAAGAATATGGTCGCGTGTCAGGATGCGATAGTTTTATTTTGAACGATGTGTGGGCAAGGCTGAAGTTTGCGATGAGTCAAGTTGTTAAGAGTTCTGAAGCAGGTTCTCAAAAGCAAGGTGAATTCTACGCGGAAGCCAGAAAGATTGTCGCTGACCAATTTCAGCCAAACGAGTTTCGCTATTGGCTGGACTTCTTGGTTTCGACCACACTTGGCTATGCTTTGGCCAGCGTGTTTTTGGCCATGCCAATCCTGTCGTGGGGCGCGGGGCTCAGTTTCTTTGGCGCTTCGTTTGCACTCTATCGTGCTTCGATGTTTGTTCATGAAGTCGTCCACCTGCCCAAAAGTTCAATGAAGCGATTTCGGTTTGCTTGGAATCTCTTCGCTGGCGTGCCGATGATGGTGCCTTCGTTCGCTTACAACAGCCACATCCATCATCACAGCAGTCGACATTACGGAACGGAGCACGATGGAGAGTATCTTCCCTTGGCCTCGGGATCGGTGCGCGGCGTTTTGCTTTTCCTTGCTCAAATATTCTTTCAGCCGATCCTTGTGTTCTTGAGATTCCTTGTTCTCACACCGCTTTCGTTTCTCAATGGAAGTCTGAGGAAGTGGACGATCAGACATGCCAGTTCTTTAGTCATCAATTTCCGATACGAACGAGACGCGGCTCAAAAGTACACTGCCGCTGATACTTTTTGGGAAGTCCTAACTTGGATTCGCGCGACAACGGCCATCGCGTTGGTGCTTACACAAGTCATGCCAGCGACTCGATTGCCGAAAATGTTGTTGCTGGCAATGTTTATTCTGACAGTCAATCATCTGCGGACGCTGGCAGCTCATCGCTACACGAATTCCGGAATCAAGATGTCTCACACGGATCAGTTCTTGGATTCGACAAACGTGACCGGCAATTGGCTTACGGAGTTGGTCTGCCCGCTAGGGCTTCGTTACCACGCACTTCACCATCTGTTTCCGGGGATTCCTTACCATAATCTCGGAACAGCGCACACAAAGCTGACTGACGAACTGCATCCAAGTTCGCTTTATCACGAATCGACCATCCCCAATCTGCGGACTGCATGGCGAGATTTGCTTGCTCATATCAAGCAAAACAGGACGACGACATCAAGTTTGTCTGTCGTTGACGAAATGGTCACACAATCTTCCAAAATACATAAAGAAACGCTGGCACACTAATTAATGGGAAAACGGATAGCTGTTTGAGACGTTTTGATGTGTTCTATCCCGAGAATTGGCAGGTGGTTAAATGAAGATCGTTTTCGCAATAGTTTCGATGAGCTTGCTGTTGGGGGCCGGAGTGGCCAGCAATGTTTCGATGCAAGATCAAGGAAACATGCAAGAAAAGTCTGGTGAGCAAGCAAGTGCTGCCCAGATGCGTGGCTCGGACAACGGATACAAAGCCCGATTTACAGAAGACGGGCAGCTTATGCGGCCAATCGGCTGGCGAAAATGGGTTTACATCGGAACGCCGCTGACTCCCCACGACATGAATGACGGAAAAGCTGCGTTTCCAGAATTCCACAACGTCTACATCGACCCAGAAAGCTTCGCAACGTTTGAACGCACCGGCGAGTTTCCGGAAGGCACGCAAATTGCAAAAGAATTGGTGCTCGTCGGCTCCAAAGCGGCAGTCAGCGGCAAGGGCTATTTCATGGGCGACTTCAACGGGCTTGAGATCGCTCTCAAAGACTCGACACGATTCAAAGATGAGCCGGGCGGCTGGGTCTATTTCAGCTTCGGTCACAAAGCCGAATACGAGATGACGGCGAAAGTGATGCCGACCGCATCCTGCAACGCGTGCCATCAAGCCAGTGCCGATACAGATTTCGTGTTTACACAGTACTACCCGGTTCTGCGAGAAGCGATGCCTCCGAAGATGAAAAAGAAAATGGAAGGCGACAAGCAGTCTAAAACCAAAATGGATGACAATGCCATGAAGGCCGCCATGGGAGCCATGGGCGAAAAGATGGATGCGAGTTCCGACAAGGAAGAGAATTATCAGGAGCGAGTTTTCAAATGGTTGGCCGCGAAAAAGTATTCGGATTTTGTCTCTGACTCTACCGTTCACCCGTCCAGCGCTGGCCCGGCAGTTCATGGTGATGTGAAAACGTTTTACAACAAGAAGCTCGATGAGAGCATGAAGCAAGGTAACGAGACGCATCCCGTTGGCTCGCTTGCGGTCAAAGAACTTTACAAAGACGACGCCTTGATCGGTTGGGCGTTGGCGGTAAAGAGCAAAGAAGATGATGGCAAGGGAAATGGCTGGTGGTGGTATGAGAACCTCAGTACTACTGACACCAAAAACCCTGTCGCGGCAGGATTGGGGCACAGCACGTGTGTTGGTTGCCATGCTCCCGGCAAGGATTTTGTACGCACGCTGAAATTAAACTAGGCTTTGTCCTGAAAACGTTTTAATCACTTGGCCCTGATGTTGACGATCATTCAATTGTTGACGCGGGGCTTTTTTTAACCAAAAGTGGACGTAGTGCCTGACTTTTTTGAACGCAGTCTCGAACTTCATCGAAAATCACGAGGCAAGATCGGAGTACGCAGTAAATTCAAAGTTGAAAATTTGGATGACTTGTCGATCGCCTACAGCCCCGGCGTCGCCGCAGCCAGTGAAGCAATCGCCAACGCGCCCAGCGAAGCCAGACATTTAACAACCAAGGGAAACTCGGTGGCCATCGTCACCGATGGTTCGGCGGTCTTGGGGTTGGGCGACATCGGCCCGGTTGCTGCCCTGCCCGTCATGGAAGGCAAGGCGTTGCTCTTTCATGAATTGGCGGGGCTCGATGCTTGGCCAATCTGTATCGACTCACAAGACACAAACGACATCGTGCAAGCTGTGCGCATGATCGCGCCAACTTTCGGAGCGATCAATCTGGAAGATATCTCCGCACCGCGCTGCTTCGAAATTGAGGCCCTGCTACAGAATCTCGGCATTCCTGTGATGCACGACGACCAGCATGGCACTGCGATCGTCGTTTTCGCCGGACTGTTGAATGCGGCGCGCGTCTTGGGCAAACAAGTTTCCGAGTTTCAAGTCGTCATCAACGGTGCCGGAGCCGCCGGTGTTGCGATCGCCAAGCTTCTAACGTGCACGGAGCAAGTCGGCGGCACATGTTTGAGCGTCGGCAACGTCGTTGTCTGCGACTCCAAGGGCGCAATACATTCGGGCAGAACCGACCTTTCGGCGACCAAGCAGGAGCTTTTGAGTTTCACCAATCAGGACAACGAGTCGGGCACGTTGGCCGAAGTCATTCGTGGAAAGGACGTTTTTATTGGGGTCAGCAAAGGCAACCTCCTTTCAGAGCAACACGTAGCTTCAATGAATGCCAATGCGATCGTTTTCGGGTTAGCCAATCCGATTCCGGAAATTCTACCCGAAGACGCATTTCGCGGCGGCGCGGCGATCGTTGCAACTGGCAGAAGTGACTATCCAAATCAGCTAAACAACGTCCTCGCGTTTCCGGGTATCTTTCGAGGAGCTCTGGACGCACATGCCCAAGTCATAACAACTCATATGAAGCTCGCCGCAGCCAACGCCTTGGCCTCAAGCGTCACTTCTCCAACCGCCCAGCGCCTACTACCTACTCCGCTAGAAAAGGCAGTCACCAAAATCGTCGCCGACGCCGTAGCTCAAGCCGCACCAAAGTCGTAACAAGACGACGAATGCTCTGGGCGCCTAAACAGCTCTGCAACCGCATAGCTTGCTTTCCTTTTCTACGCGCCTTCCCGTGAGACCAGTGGCCTAATTTTTGCGAAAAAATTGTTTGCATTAAGGCTCGTCGGAACCGTTCTGTTGGCAGCAAAGGTTTCTTCTTTATGGCACACATTTGTCGCCGATCACGAATGTCATATTGAAGCAATGAAACGAGCGTAGTAACTGTTAAAGGGAGCGGGCAAATGATCGACTTTATCACAACGCAACGAACCAGCGGATTTGTCCGAGTTGAACTTAGCGGCGAAATCGACCGACCGAGTGCCGAATACCTCTTTGCTTGGATTGCCGACCTACTCGCCACGGGTATCCAGTTAGTTGTCATTGACTGCGCCGGCCTCGGACAAATCTCGGTTCGGCAGCGCAGGCAATTGACAAAGTGCCGCGATCAAATTCTTTTCGCCAAACGGGTAGTCTTACTTGCCAACGTCAACTCGGTGCCCGAGTCTTCAATTTCGATTGTGAAGTCGGACAGACGAACAGGCATCCAATTCTTTCCCAGCTCTCAAGATGAAAATTCGTTTGAGCATAGTTCTCAACTTCACGTTCGAAACCGGATCGGGCATTTCTACAGTAGCGGCAGCGACATTATCGAAGGCGACGGGGTATGGCGGCGAAGCCGTAACTAACGCTTGATTTGGTTTTGAAATCGCATCGGGTTTCCAATTCCAAGACCAGTCTCGTATCAATACGGCCAACACACACGGCAGGCAACGGAAACGAATCGTCCAGATGCTTCGCAGAATAGAGTTTGTCAATCAAACGAATTTTCCTTGCTGCCTGTTTTGCGTATTAAATGGTTCTCGATGGTTTAGATGATTCTTGATTGCGAGCTAACCATTTTTCCACCCAAGGCGCCGCAATCAGGGCTGAGACGACAATCGCAAACTCCAGCCACACCAGACAATGGTCAAAGAAATCGTGTCCAACGTAAGTGGTATCCAGAAACTGGTAGGGATGAGCTTTCTCGGTGAACCAGAATCGAAGATAGTAGACGAACAAAACCAGTGACACCAACAACCAACCACGATTTTTGGCAAAGCAAACCAGCGGCATTGCCCAAAGCCAGTACCAAGGGTTCTGCGTCGGCTGCAGGTAGAAGAACACTCCGACGATCAGGAACAACAGTCCTGCGAAATCTTCGGCTGATCCCGTTCGCCAGACACGATAAAGAATCCACAAGTAAGCACCCGGCCATAAGTTTCCAATTGAAAAAGGAACCGTGGCTAGTGCCAAAACGGCTAATGGTGGCTGAAAACTTATGACCTAGTGCTTAAAAAGCAGCGAACAAGGCGACCGTCGCGAGTCTGGCAATCAAGAAAGCCGGGTTGACGTCGGCCAATGCAAGTTTGACGTCGGCCAATGCGCGAGTCCAATTCTGCCTGGTTTCGTTGGGCACAAAGACACACCAAGCCGGGCCATGCTCGCCCCAGTCCGGTTCAACGTTTTGGTAGACTCCACTGAAAATTGCATCGTTCATCCGCCACTGCGTCATAAAGACTTCCAAGCCCGCGGTCTTTGCTGGAGCATGTTCCAGAGTGTCTTCAATCGTTGTGACGGGGACTGTCTGCGAACGATTCTCAGGATTTATCATCGGCCACATTACGGCGGCTGTCACCAAACAACAAACCGCTGCAAACGCCAAAGAGCCCTTTCTGTCCTGCTGCGCCCAAATGTAGACGAACATTGCCGGTAACACGATGACCGGGAAAAGCTTTGCACCAACTCCCATCGCCATCAGCGCAGCGCTAACGACAACTGCCATGATCGGCATTCGGGACCGCAGATCAGTGGACTGGTCGCCTGCTCTGACCTCAATCCGTTTTGCACCCCAGAGAAAAACTGCGATCCCGGCTGCCATAAAGAAAATTGCGATCGAATCCAAATGTCCTCCATTGGCGATCTCTTTGAGCACCAGAGGATTCCAAGCGTACGCGATCAACCACGCCGGGTGCTTCTCCAATATCAACAGCATCCAAAGCAAACAGCCGACGACTCCAACGTCAAACAACACCAGTACGAGCTTGAGCATTGCGATGTGCGTTGCAACCGAAGCGTCGTCAGGAATCAGCGCTGTCGTGTTACGGAAAACCGCCTGACTCACCGGTGGATACAGCGTAGTGTACTGTTCAAAGTGCACGCGCGAAACGATGGTATGCGCCGCTTGGTTTTGAGCGACTTCGGCTTGAAGCGTCTTGAGTTCCGGATCGTCGATCGGGCTTCTTAACACCGCGTCGGGCGAGAACTTGTAAGGGGCGACTCCGTTGTTGGCAGCGATTCCGTCCCAGAGATAACGATAAAAGTCGACTTCCAGAATCGGATTCGAAAACACCAACACGATTCGCATGGCGATGCCCATGAGAATGACCAACCCAACGAGCGACTTTCGTTTTCCCTGAACCCGCAGCCCTGCGTAAAGGGCTATCAGAGAAACCGCCGATGCGATCCATGAAACCCAAACGACTTCGACGATCGGGCGTCCGGGAGTCTTCTCGTATGGAAATGATTGGGCAAGCCACGCAATGACACCCGTCAGTGCCAATAGAGCGAGCCCCGCTGCCCAAACAATCCGATTCGAAACCAGTCCCGCTGGTTTTTCTGTTGGGTCAGGCTTCATGGTTTGCGAATGTTGGATTCGAATGTTGGAATCGAATGTTGGATTAAAAGAACAAAAAAAACTCCCGTCAATCTTCAGATCCACGGGAGCCTGTGCTCAGGTTTCTGATTTGAGCTCGGATTAGAATCCACCACAACCGCTACGTCGACCGCTCCAGCCCCAAGGCGTGGAGTACGATCGGCGCGGGTAACGATAAGTCTGCGTTGGAGTCTGCGTTGGATAGGAGTAAGTCGGAGCCGAGTACGTTGTCGTTGGGGCAACGTAACTTTGAGACGGCATCGAATAGGTCGGCGCTGGCATGTAGCTTTGGGCCGGCATCGAGTAAGTCGGCGCGGGTGCCACGTAGGACTGGGTAGCCATCGCTGGAGCTGGTGACATATAAGTTTGCGATGTCATCGGGGCTGCCATTCGTGTCGACGAACCCATCGCTGGTGCGGGCATCACGGATGAGCCCATTGAAGGTGCCGCCATTCTGGTCGACGAGCCCATCGAAGGCGACGACATTGGCATCTCCGTAGTTTGCATTTGAACGGGAGCCATCGTTCCCGGCGTCATTATTCCAGTAGGCGGCGCTGGAAAGCCCGGAGAGACGAGATTTGAACTCGAGCTTATCGGTGGTGCGGCGGAGCGAGAGCCGGATTGGGCGTTAACGGGTTGCGCGAACATTAAAAATACTGCAGGGATAATAAGAAAGCCAAGTTTGTAATTCATCGTTTGTCTCTTTTGAAAATTGGGTTTGAAAGAATTGTTTTTCTACGTTTGGATAGGGGCGCCTTTGAAGCAACAGTCCAAAGTTACCGTCGTCCACTTCCGGATTTTTGTTTGGTTTGAGTCCCTTTCATGTGACTGCCTTTCATTTGACCGGCTTTTTGTTTAGCCGCCATCTGTTTTTCCATCTGCTTGGGCTGCTCATTCAATTCCCAGCTATAGTCAAGAAATGAAATGCGTACGGCGTTGCTGTTGGCTGCCGCCTGAGCTTTTTCGGTTGGGAGATACGGAGCGATTGCCTTAAGTTGAGCAGACTTGTCGTGTCCAAAATCGCTTCCAAACCACTGCATGATCGCGGACAGCTTGAAAGACTTTCTTCTCAAGTCATGTTGGAAATTCTGCTCCAGCGAAAAGAAATGCTGAGCATTTACAGCCAATTGCGATTCAACTTTGTCGCCAACATAGGCTTCGTTCAAAAGACGCGGACATCCCTTGGACGCACAAACGATCGCAAAGTGAATTCTCGGGTCGCCCATCGGACGCAGCGCTTTGTGCTCGATCGCATCAAGGGAGATTTGACTTCCACCCACATTCAAAAGCAGGTTCTTCCAGATGTTGTAACCACCGGTCTCAGAAGTGTGGTTGCGAATGCTCTTGGTAGGGTACTCTTGCAAGATGCCTTTGACCGTCACCGCGTTGTAGGCGTTGATCCAGAAAGCTTTCTGGTAGTTCTTGTCCGCCGGTTTCATCAAACTGGCACTTGATAGAGTCGAAATGTACGCATCCAAAGCGGCGCTGTCCTCTGCGGAGGCTTTCAGTCCGGCGTAGTTCACACCACCAGACTGATCGACATACTTTTGCAGCAACCAATGCCAAACGGAATGATCTATTTTGTCAAAAGAGACCCGACTCGATTCGGGAACAACCTGCCCCAGCGACAGTTGACGCTGCGGTTTGGAAGCCATCATCTTTGACTTGCTTTGTCCAAACGCATCACCGCCCAGAATTGCGAGACTCGCAAACGTCAGTGTTAGGATAAAAATTGGCCTCATGTTTACTTTCCTATTTCGATTGATCCGCGATTAGTCGTCAGTTGACGTCGAACTTGGCAAGCCCGTGGCTGGGAAGTTCTTCGTCTTTGTATTCCATTTGCCGTGTCTTCCAAGTTTGCACGCCGTACTTCGCGATCGTGTAAAGGATTTTTACGCCTGCCTTCACCGACCCGGAAATTGTTCCGCTAATTTTGCTGGTGCCTACCCGCTTTCGATATGGCACTGGAATCTCGATTGTTCGCAGCTTTGACCGCGTTGCCTTGATCTGCATTTCGATCGTCCAGCCAAAATTTTCGTCGGCCATTTGCAGGTGCTTCAAAGCCGTGTATCGGATGACGCGAAACGGCCCCAGATCGGTGTAGCGGCCTCCGAAAAAGAGCTTCATTAAAAAGCAGGCAAGCTTGTTGCCGAAGTAGCTTTGCGGTGGCATCGCGCCTTGTTCGCGTTCTCCCAACAGTCGCGAACCAAGTACAAAATCATAGCCACGTTCGGAAATTGGCTGGATCAAATCGGTCAAACATTCAGGGTGGTCACTGTAATCGGCATCCAGAAACGCAACGATCTCGGGAGCTGTCACGCCGCTGGCAATTTGGCTTTCGATAGCAGCCATCCCTGCCAAACAAGCCGCTCCATAGCCGCGCTGGGGTTCGGAAACAACGACAGCACCATGCGACTTGGCGACTTCGGCGGTCTGATCGGTGGATCCATTATCGACGACAAAAACCGTCCTCACGAAGCTGGGCAAGTCCGCCAATACCAACGGAATCGAAGCTTCTTCGTTGAGTGCCGGGATGATCAAATCAACGATAGGTTTATTCATGGCTCATGCCTATGGTGGTTTACGTATGTGGTAGTAGACGAACAGCCAATGTCGGCCTTACTCAATAATATTCCTGTAATTTGGAATTTTTTATTTGGTAATTGTTACGCCGGTCGCTCGGTTGACTGGAATTGCGTCGAGTCCAAGCTCATTCGCAAAAGATATTTGCCTCTGCACTGATGCGTCGGATACAACGATCGTTGAAACGACGGTGGGATCCGGTTTATGGCAGACACGACGTTTTTCTAGGGATTAGGTCATGAGTGTAAATTTACTGAGGCTTTGTATCAGCATTTATTTGCTAGCCACATTATCCACTATTGGGTGTGACCGATCAGTTTCAGCGACTCAGTCAGCAGGGGATGCTACGACGAAAGTCGTCATGGAAGTCCCCATCTCCGAAAATGCCCCGCCGCCAAAAGAAAAATCGAACACGGGAGATTCCACATTTATAGCCGCAAAGTCGTCGATGGCGGGAATGGGAAAGATGAAATCTCCTGCTCTCAAGGACGTAAAATTCAAAGACGTGATTGAATCGAATGTTGAAGCACCAAAGTCCGTTCAAGATTTGGTTTTTTCAACCAAGGACGGAACCCAAATTAAACTGGCTGACTTCGCCGGCCAAAAAAACATCATGCTCGTGTTCACGAAAGGTTTCAACGGAATGCTGTGTCCGTTTTGCAAAACGCAGACGTCGCGATTGGTTGCCAACTACGATAAATTTAAACAGCGCGATTGCGAAGTGATCGTCGTTTATCCAGGCGCTGAAGATCACCTTGATGAATTTGTTGAAGCCGCGCTGAAAACGGAGAAAGAACAAGTCGATCAAGTTCCCTTTCCAATTGTGCTTGACAAGGATTTCGCTGCGACGAACTTCTTCGACATACATAGCGAACATGCCCATCCGTCGACGTACCTGATCGACAAACACGGGAATGTCAAGTTCGCTTATGTGGGTGCGGACATGACGGCTGACCGTCCATCCATCAAAGCGATGCTGAGCAAGCTCGATCGACTGCAAGAGTAAGACAGTTGAGCAGAAATGGTTACTGTAGGAGAGAAGCACCCTGAGGTTCTAACTGCACGAAAAGTTAATTGATGAATCAATCCAGCAGTCCGAACGAAATTCAAGCCGCTGTAGAACTTGGGCTTCTTGATCATTCTCAACTCGAGTCAATCCGGGAAGAGCAAAAGACATCCAGCTACTCAGCTTTGGAAATTGTCATCCGGAAAGGTTTTCTTAATCGGACGCAGTTGGATCTATTGAAGGTGTTTGCGGGACCATTGGATGTCGTCCCCGGCTACCGAATTGACGGATTTCTGGGCAAAGGTGGCGTCGGAACTGTTTTCAAAGCCACTCAACTTCGAATGGATCGCCCTGTCGCGATAAAGACGATCAACCGCGCCGCAGCCCGCGACGACTTGACGCCAAAGCGATTCGAACGCGAGGCAAAAATCGTTGGCCAGCTTCGACACCCCAACATCATTTCGGCGTTCGACTTTGGAATCCATGACGAGCAACTCTATCTCGTGATGGAGTTCATTGATGGAGTGGATGCGGAAAAGCTTTTGAAACAAAGGAAACGACTGCCTGAACTACATGCTTGGTATATTGCCCGTCAAGTTTGTCACGCGCTTGAAAATGCGCAGCAGTTGGGAGTGATCCATCGGGACATCAAACCGGGCAATCTAATTTTGACCAAAGCTCCAGCCGGCACTCCGATGCCGTCGGCGGTTCCGTTTGTGAAGGTTGCCGATTTTGGACTCGCGAAATTTTCGAACACTCAACTCGACGCCACCATTACGATGGAGCAATCCATCAGTGGGACGCCGCTTTACATGTCGCCTGAGCAAGTCAAGACGTCTGATATTGACCATCGCAGTGACATTTATTCTCTGGGGACAACGATTTGGCGTATGATCACCGGCGAGCCTCCGGTGATGGGAACGGGGCCGCTTGATGTTATTTCAAACAAGATGAAGCTCGAAGACGAGTGGTTTTCCAAGTGGCCGTCGGAGCTTTCTGAGGCTGGTTTTGAGTTATTGAAAAAAATGTGCCGGTACGATCGGGAGCAAAGGATCGACGTCTATGCCGAATTGGGGAGTGGAATCGAATCAATCATCCAACAACTGAATCAAAGTTCCAGTGAAGAAACGGATTTCATCGTACCGGACGATGTTGAATTTTCATTAGCGGCCGAAGTGACGACGATTCAGGATCGTATCACGGCGACGGCTGCCGATGGTGACCGAGATCCGGTTGACGATGGCCAGACCCGGGACTTTATCGCGGACGAGGCTGCTTCGATTGCGGGGTATACAAGCGATTTTGATTTGGTGAATTCCCAACGTCGTTGGCCAGTTTTGCCGTTGGCAGCGACCGCGTTGGGAGTGCTGGCGTTGGCTGCCGCAGCATGGTTTTTCCTGTTTGCCGACGCCAAGGCAACGAAATCATATTTGTACCAACCGGCACGAGGAATCAATGCCGGGGAGCAAAGCCTGACGAGATTAACCGAGTTCGTTGGCCCGCCGATATTTCTTTTCAATGGGCGAGACATGGTTCCGACCCAACGATTCAAAGGCACTTGGGACGTGGGGAAGGGGGGCGAGGGCGAAGCGGTTCTCTCGGGTAGCGGAACGCGTGACTTCCGGTGTTTGAATGGCCAGCGTAAACCGTTAAAGTATTTTCGATTTGTTAACGGGTTTCGTCACCACGAAGCCGAGTTGATTGGATTTCGTTTGATGGACGAGTCGAAAAATGTTTTGTTTGAGGTGGAAGCGAATTCCACCATGGCGACCCTGAAACACGACGATGAGGAAGCGACATGCAAGTTAGACCAATTTGACGACGAAACAAGTTTTGGTTACCACCAGTTCCGTTTCGAATCACAACCAGGTCACTGGCGAATTGAAGTGGATTCCCGGTTACTTGGGGAAATCGCCAAGCCCGCCGGAAATGACTTCGGCAACCACACCGTTCAGTTGTACGCGACGGGTAAAGGGCCAGGCCATTTCGAGCAAATTTACTTCCGTCGACTCAAACGGAATTGATCGTGGTGCTCACGGGAATCCGTGCCAGCCTCGTATGTATTTTGCTTTCATCGCCCGTTGCCGACGCTGCCAGCGTCGGAGCGATGCTGCCAGCATCGGTAACGGCAGACTCACCTTTAGGAACAGGCACGAAATAACTTTCCGATCTGCACGCACAGCCGACCTGCGCTCGTTTCTCCGAGGCTGTGATTTTTTCAAAACATTGCTTAACAAAGTCAGCCGTTTTGGCGATGGCCACGGTTAATGGCAGTTCAACCGGGGCTATCGCCCAAACGGCTAATAAAATCACAACCT